>CALRJJ020000044.1:0-14043 GCA_943367505.1 Flavobacterium psychrophilum
GACTGGGCTCATCAGCTGAAGCACCGGGAGCCAATTGCTGCAGCGCCAGGGCTGTGACAAAGGCAGCTTCGGCCTTGAGATAATCGTCGTTTTCAGCGTAACAAAAACCGAGAGCAACTAAGTCTTTAACAGAGCCAGGAACTAGGTTGAGGGCGCGAGTATACTCAGCGGCGGCTTTGCCATACTCTTTACGAGTAATGTAGAAAGCACCCAGAGAGCGGTGAGGAGTAGGGTCGGCTTGGGCTAAATTGGCCGCTTCTTTGAACTCTTCAATCGCCTTGTCTGATTGATTGAGCATCAATAAAACATTGGCATAACCTAGGTGCAAATCTGATTTTTTAGGGTCGCGAGCAATCTGCTCTTGATACTGCTGGGCCACGTCGTCATAGCGCCGCTCTTGCAAAAGCAGCTTGAACAGACGCTCGCGAGCTTGTTGGTTTTCGGGGTCAACCACAAGAGCTTGCTTAAAGTTTTCTACCGCCTTATTAGCGTTGCCAGCGGCTACATTCATGTTAGCCAATTCAGTCAACTCAAAAGCCTTGTCTTTACCAAGATGCACAGCCACTTGTTGATCGGCAATAGCAGATTCAAGCTCGCCTTTCATCTTCTTCACTGAAGCTCGATTGCGGAAGAACTTAGCATTGCTAGCATCATCAGCAATGGCCATGTTGAGCTGCTCTAGAGCTTCGTTCAAGCGCCACTGCTGAATATAAATCTGAGCCAGACGAAAATGACTGGCACCGTGTTTACCATCAAGGACAATGCCTTCTTTAGCTAATTCTACGGCACCATCAAAATCGTTGCGACCCAGTTTAATGTCTATCAACATGTCGCGGCACTCAGAACCTAGTGGTTCTATTTTGAGAGCCTCGGTCAAAGCCTGTTCCGCTCCAGCATTGTCTTTGAGCCAACGCAGACGCAGGAAGCCGATAGTACGGTAGGCCCAAGCAAAGCGCGGATCAATTTCAGCAGTCTTCACTGAATAATCGATGGCTCGGGCAGCCTGACCCTTCTTGCCGCAAACTGCAGCATAGGCAAAATTATAAAGAGCGTCATTGCGATTACATTCAGGAACAAGCTGCAAGCTGGCTTCAGCAGCATCATTTTTGCCCTGGGCAATTTGATTGAAGGCTTGCACCACCATGGCATTGCCATAGAGCTTGCGATCTTGATCTGTCTTTATGTCAGCCAGAGCCACCCGCTCTCTATCTACTTGATCGTTCAAAGCCTGAGATTGTTCAGGCTTGCCATTGAACATATAAGCAAAGGCCAACCACCCCTGACGATAGGAACGCCTCAGTTGATCAGCTTCACTCTTGCCATTGTCTGTGCCGAGCTGCTTGTTGAGTCTCTCAATCAGAGCTTTCCAATCGCCGGTGTTAATTAGATGAATAGAGATGGAGTCGAGAGCAGCATTGGCAGCAACTTCTGAAGCTGGTGCTTTAGGCACTCGCTTAGTTTCTTTGGCTTCAACTTTGCTGTCTTTGGCTTCAATTTTGCTGTCTTTGGCTTCAGCTTTGCTGTCTTTGACTTCGTCCGCCGCTAGAGCTGCTGGTGAAAATGGCCCCAGCACGCTGACCAGTGAAAGTAAACTGAGCGATAGGGCAAGGCCTCTGTTGAGTCTTCGTCCGCTGATTCGAGTAAATACTTGCATTGTATTGGGCTGGTAGGTCACTTTTCTCATCTCATTAACACTGTTGATAATTTGCATTTTCACCTTGCTAGTCGGCAACTACACGAGTAGATGCTTCAAAAATCGAAAGCTGCATCACTTCTTCCATAGGTATATTGCGCAGGCGAGGACCGTCCAATATTTTGGAGGCGACACCTTTCTTCTCCATTTGATTTATCAAATAGAGAGCGCGATCAATTATTTGCATGGGCAAACCAGCCATACGAGCCACTTGCACACCGAAGCTGCGGCTGGCGCCACCAGGTACAACTGAACGAATAAATTCAACTCGGCCATCTTGCTCTTTGACAAGAACTTGATAGTTGACTATCTGCGGGAAGAAGTTAGCCAAGCCATTCAATTCGTGATAGTGCGTGGCAAAGATTGTCCGGGCGCGCACCTCTTTGGCGAGATACTCAGCCACCGACCAAGCAATCGAAACACCGTCATAAGTGCTGGTGCCTCGACCGACTTCATCAAGCAAAATCAAGGAACGATTGGTGGCCGATAGACAGCACTGAGTTGTTTCAGACATTTCAACCAGGAAGGTTGACTGCCCTTGGGTCAAGTCATCAACGGCGCCAATTCGAGTAAAGACCCGATCTACCAAACCAACATGGGCTTCTTTAGCCGGAACGAAAGAGCCAATTTGAGCCAGAATTACAATCAGCGCCACTTGACGCAAATAGCTCGATTTACCAGCCATGTTAGGTCCGGTCAATATCACTAGTTGATTGTCATCGCTCTCGCCGCACAAGCGCACATCGTTTGAGACATACTTACCCATGGGCAAGATTTTCTCTAAAACAGGATGGCGACCTTGCTTAATCAAGAGGTTCTTACCATCGTCAACCTGAGGACAGACGAATTTACGCTCTTGCGCCACTTTAGCCAGCGACAACAAGGCATCTAGATTAGCCAGGTGATTAGCCATTTTGTGCAAATCAGCACCAAGGGCGGCCACTGATTGACGCAGAGCCAAGAAGAGCTTGTACTCAACATCTGATTGATTTTTCTCAGCGTTGAGAATTTTCACTTCATACTCTTTCAAGTCTGGCGTGATGTAGCGCTCAGCATTGGTGAGAGTTTGCTTGCGAATATAATCGGCAGGAACAGAACCCTGGTTGGCATTTGTGATTTCAATAAAGTAACCGAAGTTACGATTGAAGTTCACTTTCAAACTCTTAATGCCTGTGCGCTCTTGCTCTTTGCGCTGGAAGTCTTCTATCCACTGCTTGCCACCACCAAGCAGAGAACGAATCTCATCAAGCTCGGCGTTGTATCCACTGGCGAAAATGCCACCATCGGTTAATTCACGCGGTGGTTCTTCAGCTAAAGCGTGGCGAGTCTTCTGACACAACTCAACTAATGCCTGGGGAGTAGTTTTGAGAGCAGTTAAATAAGGGCTTTGTGCCGTTTGCAAAAGCTGAGAAAGCTCAGGCAAAACATCGAGAGAAACAGCAACAGCAGCCAACTCTTTAGGATTGATAGACTGCGAAGACATGCGCACAGCCAGACGCTCCAGGTCAGAGAGACGGCCAATCACCTCAACAATCTGATCACGCTTTGTCGTCGGTTGCAGCAATTCTTTGATGGCTTCTTGTCTTGCTCTGATTCCTTCCACCGAAAGAAGGGGCTTGAGCAGCCACTTACGCAACATACGGCTGCCCATAGCTGTTTGGGTCTGGTCAATGGCCCAAAGCAGTGAACCATTGAAACTTCTATCGCGCGAAGTTTCAGTCAGCTCTAAGTTCTTGCGCGTGTTGGCATCGAGTACAAGATAGCCGTCAACCGTATAAGTAGAGATGCCCTCGAAGTATGGTTTCTGCCCGCCCTGGGTGCGGTCGAGATACTCAAGAACGGCACCGGCAGCTCCTATTGCTAGAGGCATATCCTGACAGCCAAAGCCTTCGAGAGTGCTCACTTCAAAGTTCTGCAATATGCGTCTTTGCGCTGGCTCAGCCTGGAAGAACATGGCCGGACGACCACTGAAGCGATACTGTCCAGCAATTACTTCTGGCACTTCTAAGACTTCTTTAGCAACAACCTCATCGGGGCCGGGCTTAACCAAGCGCAGCGGAGCCAAGACTTCAGCCGGACGCAGACGACCAAGTTCCAAAATCAAATTTTCTTCGGATAGCTGGCTAACGAAAAATTCTCCGCAAGAAGCGTCGACGTAGGCCAGCCCCCATTGCTCTTCGCTAGAGCCAGAAGAACGACCAGCTCTAACAATGGCGGCAAGATAGTTGTTGTCACGAGCAGGCAGCAAGTGCGACTCAAGCACCGTTCCTGGTGTCAATATGCGCTTAACTTGTCTCTCAACCGGCCCCTTGCTGGCGCCTACTTCTCCCACTTGCTCGCAAACTGCCACCGAGTAGCCCTTGGCAAGAAGCTTGCTGACATAGAGTTCATATGACCGCACCGGCACTCCAGCCATGGGCACACGACCGGCTGGGTGGGTAGACTCTGGTCGACCAGTGAGTGTGATGTCAAGCTCGCGGGCAGCTACTTGAGCGTCGCTATCGAAAGTTTCATAGAAATCGCCCACTCTAAAGAAAAGCAAAGCGTCAGGATACTGAGATTTGATATCCCAGTACTGCCGCATCATACCGGTAGATTTTGCCCCTTCCTTGGCAACACTGCCGCTATTCTCGCTCTCTGGGGCCTCGCCTTCTTTTTGCACTTTCTGTACTTTCGTCAACGCGTCAACCTCGATAGTCGCACAAGCAACCAATATTACCGTTCAAGCTCGGCTAAGTTATTAAGCTTCTGGTAATATGACTAGTCTTATATAAGGGTTATGCGGTCAAAAATATTGAGAATGCAAAAAATGGTAGTCAACAATTCGCTTTTTAGCCTTCCCGTCCTGCTTAGCCTGGCTATATCGCTTGCCAGCCCAGCTACGGTCCGCCCAGCCGATGCCTTTCCTGGCAGCCCCAGTGCAAAAATGGCCACTGGCGCCCAATTAGAAGGCAAAAACAGCCAAGCCCATGAAAAAACGGCCAAGGCCGATGAAAAGGCATTAGATAAAAGCAAAGTTTTAGACAAAAGCAAAGACGCTAAACCAGCCACTGACAAAAAAGAGCCAGCCAAAGCTGAGCCAGAGAAGAAAGAAGCAGCCAAGGCCCCAGAGAAAAAGGATGCCAAGCCAGCTCCCGAGATTGTCATTGAAAACGTCATCACCGTTCCAGCCGAAGCTTTGACCGAACATGCCAGCGAATATCTCAACAAGAACGTCCGCTTCGTTGCCAATTTCCAGGCCTATAGCTCCCTGGCCCTTGACTACAAGCCAGCAATGCGTCCGGCCAAAACCCACCTTTCCTTCTTGGTTTTCCGCAACAACAGCAAAGTTCCTCTCTCTGAGCTGAAATTGGCCATGCCTATTCCCAAAGAAGATGATAAATCTCCCCAAGCTAAACTTTTGAGCGAATTGAAAGAAGGCGACCAACTAGAAGTTACCGGTAAAGTATTTGCCACACCATTAGACGAACCATGGGTAGATGTTCTCAAAATCAAGCGCTTGAAAGCAGCGGTAGATGAAAAAGAGAAAAAAGCATCGGCGGACTCAGCGACATCTAAATAAGCAGCAATTTTAATCAGCAGTTTTACGGAATTAGTTAAAGGAATAGGCTAGATGGTTACTCCAGAATCGGCTTCTCAACTCAAGAATCTTCTCAACTCACTAAACGGCAAACACGGTATTCTCGGTTGTCTTTTAGTTGGACGCGACGGCTCAGTGGTAAGCAGCAGCTTGCCTCCCGAAGTTGATATTTCGACTATCGGCGCTCTGTCTGCCACACTTTTCTCCAACAATGATGTCTCGATTCAGCGCATGAATAGAGGCAACTTGATACAAATGACTCTGCTCACCGACCAGGGCATTTTGCACTTCTACGAGGCGGCTGGCCATTTCTTAGTAGTGCTTACAGCGAAAGGTCAACGTATCAATCTTGAAGGACTCATTAGATCTGTCGAAGAACAGGGTAGATCATTAGAGGGAATACTGAGCTAAGCAAGCCATTGCGCAGCAGCTAAATTGAAAAATCAGAGGCCTTTTATGCCAGCGAAAAAAGCTGCGAACATCAAAATTCTCTCTCTGGCAATAGCTTCTAGTCTTGCTATTTCGTCAATTTGCTCTTATCCACAAGCCGCTTATGCAGCCCGTTTTGTCGACATGTCTGGCAATTGGACTGAAAAATATGTCAACCTCCTCTCTGACGATGGAGTGATTGGTGCTGAACCTGATGGAAAATTTCACCCCAAAGATCCAGTTACAAGGGCGCAGTTAGCTAGCTGGCTGGTCAAAATTTTGGGCCTCGAAAATCAGGCAGTGCCGGTTAAGCCAACTTTTCCTGACGTAAAGCCAACTGACTGGTTCTATAAGCCGGTCGAGATTATTTGCCAGAACAACTACATTGCTGGCTACGCTGACGGTTTTAGACCTAAGCAGTTTATGCAACGGGGCGAAATGATATCTATCATTGCTCGCGCACTGGGAACCAGTACACCCGATGACGGCACCATCGCCAAAACGCTGACCAAGTTTACCGACAAAAGCAAAATTCCCGATTGGGCTAAAGCCGGCATTACTCAAGCTGAACTGGCTGGCATTTTAGTCAATCAAAGCGGAGATACCACTGTCGATGCGGCGGAGATTGCCTCAAGAGGCGACACGGCAGCCATTTTAAGCAAACTAAGCGAATACAAGAAGCGCCAGGCTGTCAATCAAGCTCTAAGCAATCCGCGCAGCCAGCCGAAATTTCAAGCCGAAACACCAATTGCCCAGGCCGAAGCACCAAGCTACCAGCAACCAGCTCAGCAGCCATATCAACAACAGCAGCCTTATCAGCAGCAGCCGCCAGCGCAAAATTACCAACCACTGCCTCAAGGCGGCTGGCAGGGCGGTGTTCAACATCAGACCAGCGGTCAACCAGAAAGTTTTGGTGCTGTGCCACAGCAGCCCTATCAACAGCCTTATCAGCCCCAGGGAGCTCCACCTCAATACGGTCAGGCTGGTGGCTACCAGCAACCACCGCTATCAGGGCGAGTAATGACAGTAGGAGCCGGCACTAAATTTCAAGCTTCTCTTAAAAACACCATGGACTCTGGCTCAACTCAACCAGGTGAGTCGGTAGAAGCAACCTTACCTTCGCCAATTTATTCTGGTGGCGTCGAGGTCGTTCCCGCTGGCAGCCTACTTATAGGCCAGGTGAGCAATGTGGTTTCGGCCAAACGCTTCCGCTTTGGCGCCAACGGCAAAATCGACATTCGCTTTACCGCCATCCAAACTCCAGATGGCAGGCGCTTCCCCTTATCAGCTTCAGTTGACGGCTCAGAAGTGCGATTGACCGGCGGTAGCACCGCAGGCCGAGTAGGCAAAGGCCTGCTCACAACGGGTATTGGTGCTGGCGGTGGAGCAGCACTGGGTACTGGTCTGGGAGCCATTGTTGGAGCTACATCAAATGGTCAGGTTGGCCGAGCAACCGGCATGGGCGCCGTATTTGGCACCGCCATTGGTGCTGGTGTTGGCCTGGTTGGCGCCGGTGTGCGCAAAGGCTCAGAAGTAATATTTCACGCTGGCACACAGCTGCCTGTGCAGCTAGACGAAACCATGCAGATCTCAGCAGCCACAGCGGTGGCACCATATTATGCTCAGCCGCCGCAACCCGTTTATCAACAGCCACAGGGCTACCCACAACCGCAGGGTTATGCACCTCAGCAACAAGGTTACCCGCCACAGCAGGGCTACCCGGTTCAAGGCTATCCACCGCAAGGCTATCAGCAGCCACAGGGTTACCCGCCTCAGCAACAGGGATACCCGCAGCAGCAGCCCGGTTATCCACAACAATAGGTTTAAGTTAGTCTCCGCCCCAACGGCGATTGCGCTGAGCAAAGTCAATCATGGCTTGATCAAAATGCTCAGGAGTAAATTCAGGCCAGAGCACTGGCGTGACAAATATCTCGGTATAGGCCGATTGCCAGAGCAAATAATTACTCAAGCGCATTTCGCCCCCAGTGCGAATCAAGAGACCGGGATCGGGCATACCGCTTGTATAAAGATGGTTAGAAATCATCTCTTCACTGATATCTTCTGGACTAATTTTGCCAGCGGCAACCTCTGCGGCGATTTTGCGCACAGCGTCAGTAATTTCTAAACGAGCACCATAATTGATGGCGACCTGCAAGCTCAGGCCAGTATTACCAGCGGTATCTTCCATGGTCTTGTTCATAGACTTACGTAGATTAGTTGGTACTTTATCGAGCTGACCAAGAAAGCGTAAGCGCACGCCATTATCAGAAAGTTCTTTGAACTCTTCGGTCAGCACGCGGCCGAACAAATCAAAGAGATAGTTCACTTCTTCAGAACTGCGCTGCCAATTCTCGGAAGAGAAGGCATATACAGTGAGATACTTCAAACCACGACTGCCGACATGGCGAACCAAGCGCTTAAGGCTCTTAACGCCTTCCTGGTGGCCTTTCAGGCGCGGATAATGGCGCCCGTCAGCCCAGCGACGGTTACCATCCATAATGATAGCCACGTGCTCTACAGGCAAGCTATCAACACTGTCAGGGGCTGACTGGGTGCCGACTTCCGATTTGCTAGCTTTGGAAATTTTTGTCCGATGCAAGGCTTTCACGTGTAAACTCACTACTGCATGCCATTTTAGCGCTAAGACAAGGGCTCGTCTAAGTTAATTGCGATAGGCAAAGCCTGGTATTTTAGACTAGTTATTTAATGAACCCGGTTGCAAGAGAGAAAAAATTGTTCCTGAAACCAGATTACCTGATTAAAGGTGATATTACCGATATCGACCTCGAGATGCTTAGCAGGGTAGGCATTAAGGGTCTGATCTTAGACCTGGACAGCACCCTAGTCGTGCCCCACTCAGCTGAACTTTCCCAAGAAGCTGGAGCCTGGCTAGAGCATGCCTGCAAGCACTTCAAAGTGGCAATTGCCAGCAATAATAAAGATGAAGCTTACTTAGACCAGATCCGCAAAATATTGACCATTCCGGTCATCGGCAAAGCGGCAAAACCAAGCAGGAAAGCCTTTCACCGTCTTCTAGCTGACTTCGGACTGAGTGCTGAACAGGTTGCTGTAATCGGCGACCGACCCCTGACCGATATCTGGGGAGGGCAGCGGGCTGGCATGAAGACCATCTTAGTAGGCATTCTCAAATGTCAAAAAGAGCCAGCCTGGAAAAGTCGGATTCGTAATTTAGAAAGAGTCTTTATAAGAAGCAATTAAAAATCACTAACAAGGCTATCCCACTGGCAACGATTGAGTTGCAAGGAAGTGGTGTAATATTGACAGGTGCTTAAGGCTAACATTGAGATTGTAGGCGTTTTCTTATGAGGCTTAGTACAGCCCTTGCAGTATTACTAGCGTCAACCTGCTCTTGCCCGTCACAGGCAGAGAGCAGAAGACCTGTATATCTTTCGTCTATAGCCGCACCGTTGCCTACAGCGATGCCCGGTATAAGACCAACGGTGCAATCGCCGCAGTATTCAAAGCACTACGAACAAGGCTTAGCGTTCAAAAAAGCCGGAGACGCCAATCGCGCTCTAATAGAATTTTTGCAAGCTATTAAAGAGAATCCTCGTTGCACTAAAGCCTTTTACGAACAAGCCTTGCTCTTCCGCCAAAAAGGCTACCCTAAATTAGCCGAGTCGAGCCTTTGCCAGGCCTTGGCTATCGACCCTTCTTTTAGAGATGCACGAATCTTGCTTGCAGCAGTGCGACTTGAGGCTGGCAATACCGGCGGAGCAGCACAAGAGCTAACCCGATCACTAGGCTTATCTTCAGCCCAATATTCAGCGCAATCACCAGCTCAGTCACCAGCGCAAATACAAAAAGTCGCTTCTCCGCAAGCGCCAACTTTAGCCCCGAGCCAAGGCAAAGCGACGACCATAGCACTACCAGCAATACCACAATCAAGTGCGCCAGCGACAAGCGAACTAATTCAGCGCAAAAGCAGTCTACAGTTTATTCCTGAAGGCGGCAGCCCTAAAGATTCGCCAAACACAGATAGAACTGCTACCACTAAGAGCCAAGCAAGCCGCCCCATCGATAACGACGACTGGGCAAAACGACTGCGTTATCTAAGCATTCACGGCACTGGCACTCTCAAAGCTGGCGAAGCATTTATGTTTTCAGAAGAGACCGGCGAAGCAGTGATCTTTTTGACCAACGGCACACGCATTCGTCGCATCATCACCGCCCCGCAAGATACCCATGAATTGGTCAAAGCTCGGCGCCCAGACATGCTGATACCAGCCGACCTGCTCTACAAACTCTCAACTCTGGGCAAGCTCGTAGCCAGCGATCCTTCAGCCTTGATTGACACAAACGCTGCAGAAAATCCAGATTTAGAACCAGCCAAGAAGAAAGAATATTTTGATGCTGACTTAGACAGCGAAGATCAGGCTGAAGATGCCTCTGCCAAAAAGCCATCTAAGCACAAGCCTGAAAAAGGCACCTTGGGCGAGCTAATGGATAGCAATGAAGACACAGATAATTCAGACAATAAGTTCACCCACAAAGTTATCTTAGAAGATTCGCCTCGCGACAAAGCTTCTTCACCAATCATTCCCAATGATGCCACCAAGGGTCCAAACTTGGAAAGCACCGAGCCATCATCAATGAAAGATTTCAACAAAGACCCAGTCAATGACTCGTTGTTGGACAAAACTCAAAAGCTGTTTGGCTGGTTCAAAAAAGCACTGCACTTACCTTAACTGAAAGCTAGCGCAATCCATCTAAAATCCACTGATTGAATGAATCAGGGAAAGTATCCATAAAGTTGTGGCCACCAAGAGTAAAGACTTTCAGTGTTGAATTGGGCGTTTGCTTGTGGATTTTCTCAGCGAAGTGGCAAGGCGCAACCGGGTCAAAGCGACCAGCAGCCAGGTGTAGAGTGCATGCCAGTTGGGGCTTGCGATCAATAAAATCAACCGATTCAAAATTGAGCAAAATTTGCTCAAGAGCATGCCTGTTAGTATCGATCAGTGTACGAGGCCGCCAAGCCCAGCTCTTATGCATATTAGAACGCTTGATATAGTCATAGAGATAGAGCATGAACAGTTTGAAAATAAACGAAACTGGCTTGAGCACACGCCCCGGTAAACCGGCAGCAAGAACAGCTGCGAACAGCTCAGGCCGTTGCTCGGCCAGGGTGACACTTATAATTGCCCCTAGCGAATGACCGACAAAGGCAGCGGGAAATTTTATATCTGAGTTTTCTAGAGTCTCCAGCACATCGCTTATGTGCACGTCTAAATCGGTGTGTTCTTGCGGTTCAGAAGACAAGCCGTGGCCCCGCAAATCAACGACAAAACAGCGGTACCCGCGGTTGGTGAAGAAGCGTACTTGTGCTTGCCACATTTCACCAGCAGATCCCGTGCCGTGGATAAAAATCAAGTCAGGAAGATTATCAACACTTTGTACGGGTTCGAATTTTTGCAGTGAAAGAAGCAAGGAACTACCTGACTATTGCCTAGAGCCAACCAAGCAGAAATATCACGACGAGCTGGAGCTTCGCGAAGGTTGCAAGCGACTATTAAAATTTGCAGTCTCTACTTCTCCAACGGCAATGCCAATCAATGACTCAGCGATATTGAAAACAGCATCAACTTGGTCAAGCTGGTGTTTAAGCGGAAGTGGTCTTGCCTCTAGGTCGCGCCGACAAGTCATTTTCTCGACTACAGCAACAATATCATCAGCACGCTCAATAGCGGTAGCAAGGCCTTGCTCAACTAGCATTCTCGCCGTGCCATACTCTTGGGGCATCGGAGTGGTGATCATATCGATAGCCATTGGAAGCCGGCGGGCAACAGCCTCAAACGATGTTAAACCACCAGCTTTAGTCACCATCAAATCGCAAGCAGCCATGACATCAGCCATACTATCGTGGAAGGGCAGCACCGCTGTTGGTATCACAGAATTGGCTACTTCTTTCTTCAAAGACTCATATAGTTTGACGTTGTGACCGCATAGAAATACTACTTGCACTTTGCGTTTTACAGCCTTGAGAGCACGGTAAATAGCAATCATGTTGCCACCACCGGCCCAGCCGGAGTTGATACAAATAGTAGGCAGGTCTTTATCTAGACCTAGTGACTGACGAAACTCTGCAGGGCTACAACTGGGTGGGCTTATGAAAGATGGATGAACAGGCATTCCCATGATGGCAATTTTCGACGGTTCAACACCAAGCTCAATCAAGCGCTGCTGTGCCAAGTCATTCGGCACAATTGTTAAATCAGCATCGTGGCAGGCCCAGCCACTCCAGAAATCACCATTGGGATCCGTGACCACAGTGACTAGCTTAGTTTTGCTGCGCAGACCACTTTCACGAAGGCCGCGAGCAATGTACTGATTTGACATAGGATGCACAGATACAACTAGATCAGCCTTCATATCGTGCAGTGTCTTCACTACATAGGGCCGTGTAATCAGCCAGCCAAACTTAGAGTCGTTCGGCTTGAAAGTTTCAATAAACCAATAGTAGTACTTCATCGCCGACTGCTGATGGCGCAGAAGATAGTTATACATCTGCACAAAGCTGCGGTTTATGGGATGGCTATTCTCAACAATGCTGTCAATCTGCACTTCGACATTGTGGTGAGCGAACCTTTCTGCCAGTACCTTTAATATTCCAGCCTGCAGAGCTTCAGTTGCGCTGCGATGTCCGCCACCGGTATCGGAGAAAAACAGTCCGATTCGCACTGGGTTAGTCTTATTAAGCTTGGTGTTTCCGTTCAAAGGACTACATCCACTGAGAATTTAGGTAGAAACCAATTGCGGCAGTGCCAAGTACGGCACAAATATTCTGATAGAATGGGACTTCGCGAGTAGTCAGCTCAAGAAAACGCGTTCCATCTCCCTGACATTTCCAAGTAATAATGTACCATCAAAGTTGGCTCTCACGTAGTAGAACGAACTCCAGAACTAGCTCAGTTCATCTTAGAGCACGGTTCAATTCTTGGGCGCTTGGCCTGGCTCTAATGGCCACAGCGGCCAGTCCTGCGGCGATAGCAAGCCCGGCGCACTTGACTACCCACCAGGACGTTTCACAGCCTTCTAGTGTTCTTTATGGCTCAGTTAGCGACCGCTTCGCCAGCCTGCCAGCCGGTAAGAAACAGCGCAAAAGACCAACCGATGTCAAGATTTACGAATACGACCAAAAGCCTCTCGGTGACCGCAGTCCGCTACTGCTAGTGCACGGCCTAAGGGGCGAATATTACCCTTATTTTCGCTGGCAAAAAGTAGCTGAGAAGCTAGCCAAGAGCGAGGCTTTTAGCAGCAAGTACAAAATTTATCTTGTGCGCTATTCCAGCCTCGATCGCTTTGACCATGTCCTACCGAAATTTAAAGATGCCCTAACCTCCCTTTACAGTGCGACCAAACAGCGGCCGATCACAATGGTGGCCCTGAGCATGGGTGGAAATATCGCCTACGAGTCATTGACCGATCCCAACATCGAGTCAAAAGTACGCCTGCTCTTCACCATGGGAACACCGTTCCATGGCTCGCCACTGTTTTGCAAAGACTGGATGAACTACACCGTTTATAAAAGGCTCTCCTGGCCTTGGACTCGTGTAGACCACAACCTCTCTTACCGCTTCTATTTCGACCGCAATCCTATTTTGCGCCAAGATTTGGCCTGGGATAACGCCGACGAAGCCATTCCAGAAACTGGCAAATTTAAGTCAAAGCTGCCATTTGGACCTAAGGGCCACCTCACTGTGGGCGATACCATTAATTCACGCCTGAGCAAAGTTAACAGCGTGCCCGTGGATCGCAAAAAGCTGATCACTTACGGTGGATATATTGTAAATCCCTACTTAGCGCCGGGCTTCAAGCGCTATGCCGAGACCACAGCTTTCTATCCGATGTTTTTACTTTCCAATTCCTTCCCTGCTCACTTTGGTAGAGAACATCCAGTTTTAGAATTTCTCAATCGAGATATCACCAATGTGCAAGTATCTAAGAAGATAGCAAAACAAGCCGGTACGCCATTCGTTTATGTCTTGAACGATGGCATTTGCCCGGTCACCAGCGCGATCTTCTTACCGAACGAAGTCGCTCGCACGCAATTCGTTGCTAAAGAAACTGATTTTGAAAAAGTACGCGACAAAGTCAATGTTGGCAAAGCAAGGGTTTTCCGCAATGTCGATCACTTAACTTTCATCGATGGCGTAAGACCGCTCAATCCAATTATTTCTGCGGTGAGCAGCCAGTTTAAAGACGAACTAAATCCACAAGATGGCCAGAAAGATATTTTCGACTGGATCTTAAGTGACTTGGTCAACTCTGATCAAATTGGCGGTAGTCTTGCCAAAACCAAGCAAGTACCAGAACCGGTTAA
>CALRJJ020000045.1:0-14001 GCA_943367505.1 Flavobacterium psychrophilum
TAGATCGCGAGGCCTACACTGCAGCTCCAGACGAGAAAGTCTTTGATCCTGAAGGAAGCTATAAAGGCAACCGCCGCAACTGGGCCAGCCACATTTTAGAGAACGCTGGAATCAATGCCTTCACTCAGTTTGCACCACGCGGTCCGGCAACCTGGGGTTACCGCTATATCGGCAGAGATAGCAACGGCAATGGTGTAAACCCTATTATGGGCGGCACTGAAATTCAAAAAGCAGTAAAAGAGTTATGGGGCGGTGACATGCCTTACATTGATCACAATGTGGCACCAAGCGCAGAACAACTCTGGGCCTACAAACGAGAGGGAAATTTCCCCATAGGAATACCAACTCTCTACGGCTATGACCGTAACCGTCAGCTGTCCGAGCAGCATGTGCAAACAATTCACGATGTGCGAGAAGTCAATGGTCAGACTCAAGTATATCTAGATGATCAAAACGGCGGAGATGTCGGCTGGCAAACCCTACCGCAACTCTATAGCCGCCAAGGCCTACAGGGACCAGCAGAGGCACCTAGAGGCCCAAGAATAGTACAAAGACGCTAACTTCCATTTAATAGAGTTTCAAGGAGAGAGATGATGCCGATGGATACCCCACACCAAGCAACAATCAAAAGCGACAAACCTGCTACCATCGTGTTCGGTCATCACGAGCGGCATGAGTCGCAACCTTCATCTCAAACCGAAGAGCATCGTAGTTTATTCAATCGAATATTCGAAAAAGATCGCGGAGCAGCAATGAGAGATAAGCATAAAGTTACTGAAGAAGGCTCCATAAAGCGTTTAGAAATGCCAAAGCACTGGCAACAAGCAATGCCTGACATGAGCAACAACAAAGCCATGATTGGAGCACCCATGATGACTGAGTACAATCCCATTGGTGATCCAACAACTAAAATGTGTTACTGGAACAGGGCCTTTGGCGGCGCAAAAGAAGATCCCGAAACAGCTAACGCCTTCAAAAGTGTTCTCAGCCGGGAACCCCATCAACTAAATAGAGAAGAGCTCAAAAGTCTTCAGCACCTGATCGGCAATGGGGTATATGCGAACACTGATGCCTTTGAAGTCTTGCACGCTGAAACTCGAAAAATTCACGGTCGCACAGTTCTGGCTGTAGAATCGGCCTACAAAGACAATCAATCACAACCTCTCGGTCGCCGCTCATACGGAGTATTTATCAATTCAGACGGCAGCGGTCGCTACGTCGAACAGGTCTACTTCACGGCTCCGGAACAGGCCTACAAAACCAACCTGAAAGAAGCAGTAGATTGCATCAACTCAATCAAATGGCACAAAGATTCAATAGCACCAATCTAGCCACTAATTGAGAAGCTTCTGTAACAGTAATTCTAAAAGCTAAGCGAGAAGCCTCTCTAACAGTAATTCTAAAAGCTAATCGAGAAGCTTATCTAGCGGATAAGCTTCTCGCGATCAGGTCAATAGAACAACAGCCTAGTGTGAAATCCGCATCAGCTTTACATTCTTCGAGGCAAGAGCAGCCTTGAGGGGGTCCACCAGGCCTATGGCATCAATGCGATCGAAGTCAGCGCAGTAGACTATTTGGCAATTGTAAAATAGTAATGCCGAAACTGCCTCGGCAACTGAATCAGCAAGAGGCACATCCTGATTAAGCGAGAGTACTACCTCGCCAGCTAAGGTCTCGCCCTTTTGCGAAGCAAACTTTCTCATAAATTCTCGTTTGAGAGGAAGCTCGACAACACTATCGGGAGGCAGACCAGCTCCAGCTTCCATTTCTTTTTGACTGGGAAATTTAGCGCGGCCATCCCAGAGCATAAGGCTACATAACTTGGATGTCATATTTGAGGCTCCTTTGCCTTGATACTGAAGATACCAATCTAAATTTATTTGTCCGGCCTATCCCACCGTCTAATCTTGGGCTCAATTTCATAGCCTGACTTTACCTGAGTTTTGGCAATTTCATCAATCGTTGTCCAGCCATCAGTGCTCTCACCGTGCTGATTATCGAGCAATATGTAGAGCTTGCCGTCTTTACCACGAGTGACATCATGAATTGTTTGAACGTGAATACCACCCATGGTGGCTATTCCGTGAGGGAATTTATTCTCAGCCTTAATCTTGAGTAGTCGCTCTTCGGTAGCCATATCATACTCTGGCCTTCCACCTTCTGGTGTAGCGGGGCCCTCGAAGTATGGCATGTTGTAGCCAAATACCAATTTGCCCGCTTGCACATTATCAAAGGTGGTGAAACCTGGACCACCCGACTCAGCCGAATGAAGCTTACCGCTGGCATCTCTAAACTTGTCTTCACTGGTCTGCCAGGTTATAGACTCTCGTTGGCCATTAGCACCAATTTTTGTTTCGCTCTTTTGCTCTGGCTTATCGAGCACATAGCGCATACCAGTTTTGTCTTCTTTCAATTTCTCAATAGCTTTACCATTTTCAGTTACCAGGCTGCCATCGGGCTTTTTCACGAATTCCATCTCGTTCTTATAGCCATGCTCATACATGGCATTGATCAAGGTCATCTCTACAACCTGACTCGCCATATTTCGAAGCTTTGAATTAGGTTTATCAAGATTGTATTTGGACTCATCTTCTCCTGGCCGAACAGCCTCAATTGGAATATTCGCGACGCGCCCCTCACTGGTTGTCCACTTACCTGTAAGCCCTACCTCCTTCACCAATCTGGCGTACTGATCTGGATGACGAGCAGCTGTATACACTTCCACTGTGGTGACATTGCAGGTCGGATGGCTGCCCTGGTCAATCTCCATGTTATTGGCAATATTGTGCAAAGCTGTCTCAGCTAGGGTCTTACGCTCAGCGGCACTAAAGTATGGACTCTTTTCTGGAGAAGCTAAAAGCTCCCTGAGATTATCTAAAGCCGTAGCTATTTGCTCAGGTTTAAGGTCATAGCGTTTGACATTGCCGTCAATCGCTTTGAGATACTTCTCGGCTCGTTGTTCGCTAAGACCACTTGCCTTAAGCGCATCTATAAAGTCTTCACGAGCCTCTACGACGTTCTCAGATCCGCCAAGCGCTCCATCTGCCTGTTTTTCTAGGTTTGTTACTTTGGCTAGCCGCGACTTACCATCGCTATTCTTATAGCCATAATCGCCGTCTTCACTAGGAGATTGTGCCAGTTCGCATGTGCGTGTGCGACCATTTACTTCGCGAGTGAGAGTCTTACCATCGGCAGAACTCCAAGCCTTAATGCTATCCCCGTTCTTGCTTTTGACTTTATCAACAATCGACTTGAGCTGTTCACCGGACCACTCGAAAGTTCTCTCACTTCTATCTTGTGTAACCTTAACGGGTTTGTTGTCGCTATTGAACTCGATTTTAGAAAACTGAGCATTCTCACGAACGCGGTTACCATCGGCATTTTTATACTCAATAGCTCCATCAGCTGTGGTCTTAAGTCCGACTCTCGTCTCGCTCTTGCCAGCCGAAGACCAGCTATCTTTGTCGCTTGCAGAGCGTTGCCAGGTCGTTACTTGCCCAGCTTTCGAATCAGTGTACGCAGTCACTTCCGCACCACTGCGCGAGAAGCTTCTCGAATCTCCGTTAGCCCCTGTTATTTTTGCCAGCTGACCGAGAGCATCAAAATGCTGAGTGCTACCATCTTTGACCGTATCGCTGCTGCCATCTTGATACTTAACGTGACGCACCCCATCCTTATCTTCATAAGAAAGAGATTTATCCTGCCGCAGTTCAAGATTCTTTCTTACTTCTCCCGGCAGCTTGTCACAGGTATAGCCAGACTCACCCTTGCGCCATACTTGCTCTTCTAACTTACCGCCCACTTCTCTCTGTTCGGTCAATGAACGCAAATCTTTCCCCAAAAGATCGGCTCTATATTTAGTACCATCGGTATGCTCGCACTCTCGTCTCTCAGGCCAAATGCCACCACTATTGCGGCGCTCAACCTCGGCCTCAGTTAGCTTGTTTCCACTGGCGCCAAAATCGTCATAACCTTTCTCACCGGCCTTGGCAATCGAACCAGTTCCCACAGAG
Source organism: Flavobacterium psychrophilum (assembly GCA_943367505.1). Taxonomy (GTDB): domain Bacteria; phylum Cyanobacteriota; class Vampirovibrionia; order Obscuribacterales; family Obscuribacteraceae. The sequence goes on from CALRJJ020000045.1 coordinate 4,014, forward strand.
AACACACCCTCAGGACTGACATGGCGTATGCCAGACCAGTTACCTTTGAGCTGGCCCTTCATATCATATATAGAATAGCTATTGTTCTCCTTGCCATCCAAAATGACAGGCTTGCCGCCACTCTTGCAATTGCCAATAAAGCGATATTCTTCTTGATCGTTTATCACCTCAGAAGTAATACGATCTGGAAAATTAGGGTCGGCACGCTTAAAGGTATGCTTTGTCTTGCCATCGGGCGAAACCATCTCAATTACGCGATTATTAGCATCACGGGTATACGTACCGTCTTCCAGTACCGCAACCTTCGAATTAACAGCAGACTCTGTGGAGCTAGACTTTGTCACCGAATTGGTATCAGATTTCTCTACCTCCTCAGGTTTGCGGAATGCAACCAGTCTCTCAGGCTTACTCTTCTCTTCCAGCACCAAAGCAGGCAAAACAGTTTCGTTCCGCCCCACTCTTTGTGGCTCAAAGCTGACCTGCCGGATAGGCTCTTTCGGCTTTACACCTGACTCAAGAGCAGAACTATGATTAGCTGCTAAATCAAATAGACTAGCCTTCTTATCCGCTTGCATATTATTAAGGGGCTTGGCTTCAGCAATAAGTTTCTGCCCTGAAGCATCGCAGCGCTGATAGGCCGCTTCATTGGCGCTAGAAAATCCACTGCCAATCACCCGCGTTCCATCTTTGTCTACAGAACGAATGCCGCTCCAGTTACCTTTCAGTTGTCCATTCTCAAAAATTGAATAGCCATTTACCTCGTGGCCGTCGACAGTCAGGGGCTTGCCGTCTACAGTGACAGGCCCGAGATAACGAGTTTCAATTTTGCCATTGAGTACTTCTTTAGTAATGCGATTAGGATTTTTAGGATCGTCATAGTGATAGGCAATATTTGCCTTACCATCGCTCGATGAGCTCTCAAATAAACGTCCTTGCTTATCGAAAAGGTAGGTGCCGTCATCGCGGCTAACCATCGTCACGCCATTCAAATCTGACGGCCGGGCCTGGTCACGAGCATTGCTCTTGCTTTGCGCTCTAAAAGCCTCTGAAGCCTCAGAAGACAGCCTTTCTTTATCCTGGCTTTCTTCTGGTACAAACTCCTTTTTCCCAGCCACAGAAGGGTCATCAAAAGCCATTCAGCTACCTCAGAGTCGCAAACTTGACATCCCCAAGGTACTTACCAATTGTTGCATAAGCATTGCAGTCCAGATTCTGCAGAGCCAAACAGTTGCCCAAGCACTTAGCCAGGCAAAATCTGCGCTAAACTTGCCCATGAATGACCGTGAATGACCATGGATGAACATGGATGAACATAGAAGACCGTAACCTCATCAGAAGAGAAAGCAAAACAGAATGAACGCAGCGAAGCCAAGCCAAGTAAATAAAAGACCATGGCAAAAATCACCATTGAGCAATACAGCGCTTGTTATAGCCACTGCACTTCTTTCCCTGGTCTCTAGTCTCTCAATGGCAGCCCCCGCCGCCGCCGAAAGCAATTTAAAATTACCTTTTGCTGGAACTGAATATGTGCACCGCTGGTCACAAAAAAATCAAAACGAATTCACTCCCCTAGACCAGCCCAATTTAAATACCTGGAAAGATATGATGACCATAAATCTCTATCCTGGGGTAAAAACTGGCGAAGCACTATCGGCCGTGGCCAACTTAGTGGTAGTCAAATACCAGGAGCACGGCAAGATTCTGAGAACAGACTCGAAAGAGAGAACCGCGACTAAACCAGCTGAACACATCATTGCTGCTCTGCTGGGCGATCCCAAGTTTTTAGAGGCTGTATTTGCCCGCTTCGTTCTCGTCAACGACAGTGGCTACGCCATTATCTATTCACACAGAGTCTATGGCGAAAAAGCCGGTCCAGAGATGAGCAAGTGGCTGAAGGAAAACGGAGCCGAGACCGAGCAGCGCCTCATGTCCTTCGATAAGATTCCTACCCAGAAGACACTTACTGAATTGCCCCAAAGCAAATAGCCCGGCAAATAGGCCAAAGCAGATAACCCGAAGCAGACAGCCCCATAGGGCTTAATCACAACCCAGTCACAATACTTTCACATAATTGTCACGTCGCTCTCAATACAATTAATTTGTAGGTTGTCTAATTAATTAGGTAACTGGATAAATTGACTGAAGGCATCAAATCAGATCAAGTCAAATAGACGCTCTGGTTAGCACTTATTGGACAGTGGAAGACTTACTATGGCAGCCACAGAAGCAAAAGACCTAAATCCCGAAATTAAGAAAACCGCGGATGATGCGACCAGCAAAGTCACCGGTGTCGACCTGACCAAGCCCGCCGACTCTCAACTGGCAACACCACAAGCAACCTCCAAAACCGCAACAGATCTGCTACCAACCGTCGAGCTTGTTGGCAAACCAGCCGTACTCGAAACCCAACCACTAATCGGCAGCCCCCTTGTCGCCGATACCCGCAAGGGTGCCACAGTAGACGCTTCGCTACCTGCCCTCGCTCCTGAACAAACTACAAAATTACCAGAACAGACTACCAAGCCAGCCGAATCGCGGCTTTCACCTGAAGCCATCAACGCCAGTGTTGATCTAGTCAAAGACAAACTCACCAACTATCTCTTCCTCATTGGGGCGCCAGACACAGACGCTCTAGCCCGTACCCTTGGCCCCATGGCACAGTCAGATAGACAAGCTCTAGAAGCAAAATACCAAGAAAAGTTTGGAAAATCTCTGCGTGATGAACTGAAATACCAATTGGGCAACGGAGAAAAGTTCGTCACCATAGAAGCAATGCTTAACCGCAAAGACGGCGCCACCAACCTGGCTGGCAATGCTCGCATCGCCCTAGAGGTGATGAAAGAAGATCCAGAACGAGGCATGAGGCTCTTACGCAGCACCCTTGCCCCTCTAAATTCAAGCCAAGCCGCTGAACTACAAGCAAACTATCAAAAAGACTACGGCAAACCACTTACCACTGACATACAGAGCGTTGAATCAAGCCGTGTGGGCGAGAACCAGAAAGCAATCTTCTCTATCTTACTTAAAGGTGTAGACAAAATCGACTCTGCTGAAATCGTGGATATGGCGAAAAAGGCCGTGCAATCACGCGACTTACAAATGTTCGCTGGTGTAATTGGTGGCGACTTGCCAGCCAACGTTCAAGCACGAGCTGCGCTCAACAGCGATCCTGAATTTGTAGCGAATATGAGAAAATCGTTTGGCACCACCGCACGGGGTCAAGGTTTAGTGCCAAACCCAATAGCAGAAGACTACCTGCGGGAAGGGCGCATATCACTAGGCACCATACTAAAAGCTGATACAGCAGCGATCTTGCCTTACTTCCAAAACGCTGCCAACAGCGATCTTGTTTTCTCAAATGCCACGGCTAAAGAACGCCGCGATTATGCCAGCGGAAGAGATTTAGTAAAGTCGGGTGCCGAGCCAAAAACAATTCAAGAACAAGAGGCAAAGCGCTTCTATGAGTTCATCGAAAAAAGTATTCAAAGCTCAGCATCGGGCACACGTCGGGACGTGCTACGCGATGAACTAATGCATGGTGGCAAAACTTTGATTTCAGGCCTGGCCGAATTGCATAAAGATAGCACCCTGGGATTTGGCGGCGGTCACACCACCAACGATCTTATGAATCGTGTAGAAAACATGACAGCTGCCGAATGGAATCTGCTAAAAAATCCAACTTACAAATCTAACTTAGCCGAATCTCTAAAGTCTTATGCCACAGCTGATGAACAAAAACAGGTGCTGGCACTAATAGAGGCAAAGCTCAATCCACCAGGGCAAAAGCCAGGCCAACCAGCTACTTTTGAACAGTCACAAGCAGTGGAACGCCCCCTTGAACAATACATGCAAAACTTCACCGCGTCTGGCGTTACCAAAACTAGCGAGGCAGTCGGCCACATCGAGAGAATGACTGCTGCAGATGCAAGCCGCTATCAAAGTGACCCAGCCTTCAAAGCCTCAGTTGATTCATTCGCCAGCCAGTATCTGACCGACCGATCCACTGGCAACATTCCCGCCCAACTACTCGCCAGCCGCCTCTTAGAGCAGACGGCGCAAACAGGCAAGCCGCCAGTATTGGGAGAAGTTGACCAATTCCTCAAGGCCCGCGCAGAGAAAATCGACAGCGATACATCCTTAGACTCAAGCGCTGCCAATAAAGCACAACTTGCCACTATTGGTAAAGTTGAAGAGCTAATGAAAGACCCTGCTTTGCTAGCGCGGATGCAGAACGTATTGGCGGTGCAAAGAGGTGAGAAGAAAGGCGAAGTAAGTAGAGAAGATGATTTGCTCTACAAGACTTTCTCTGCAGCTCTCGGTACTCCTGGTAATTTCGCCTACTTGCTCAGTGATGGCAAAGGTCAATCGTATATCGGCACTAAAGTGGCTTTGTCAGGCGGGCTAGCAGGTGATTGGCTAGTAGGCAGATATCCAGATTTAGCAAAACTGCCAGAAGCGGATCGTAGCCGCATTCGCCAATCACTTCCTCTACCAGAGCAAAAAATCTTAGACAATGTTATCGCCCAAAACGGCAAAGCCGATCTTACCGACAACTTGCGTTCCCTTGTGCTTGATGGCGGATCGCTCAAAGATTTCCAAGCCGACCTGGCCAAACTGAGCCCTGAGCAACAAACCCAACTGAAAGCCGACTACAGCCGAAAATATGGCGGCGACCTAAACAACGATTTGTTCTCCAGTATCTCAAAACGAGAAGGTTTAAGCCCCGAGAAGCAGGAAGTGCTGCGCAATACAATTGCTCAAAATGGTCAGCCTCAACTGGTAGATCAACTGCGTTCCTTCGTGCTCGGTGACGACAAGAAGTTCCAAGACTTCCAAACTCAACTGGCCACGCTGACAACGCCACAGAAGCAAGAACTAAAGTCAGAATATCAAAAGCGCTATGGTGGCACCCTCGACAATGACTTCTTAGGCAAAGTCGATGCGGCCCACTCTGAGCAATACTCGCGCTACTTAACAGCAAGCAACACCGATGGTATGCAATCATTCTTCGACAGAATGAATAAATTTGCTCCACTTTCAGTTGGTGATGGTACAAGCCTTGGCCAAGAAAGAATGCTTCAAGTCAATGAAGGGGTGCTGAAGCAATTCAATGCCAATATGGAGAAACTGCCACCGGCAGTACAAGAAGCTCTGGCTGAGTACTACAGCAAAACCTACCAGAACAATCTTGACTCTAATGAAAAATATGCACACTTTGTTGCCGATGTTACTCTTACAACCGCATCGATAGCTGCAGCCATCGCTCTGGCTGGGCCCACTGGTGGTATTTCGCTGGCAGCACTGGCCACTAGAGAAGGTGCCACTTTAGCTACCAAACTTGTAGTAGCAGGTGCCACTGCCGGTGCCATCGCGCGACCAACCATGATTGCCTCCATGGAAAATGGCACTTTCGACTATAGTGCCGAGAACCTAACCAAGCAGGGTCTTATAGGAGCAGTTCAAGGAGCTTTGATTGCCCCAATCGGCCTTGGCGCGAAAGTTGGCATAGCAGCAAAAGATGCAGAAATAGCGGCATCTACCATCGCCAGAGAAACAGCTGAGCAAAACCTGTCACAGCGCCTTGCAGTCAGCAATATTGAGCGCCAGACTGTAGAGCGTCAAACCGTAGAGCGTCAAGCCATAGAGCGGCAAGCAGTTGAGCGACAAGTGACAGAGCACCAAGCTCTAGAACAAGCGGCAGCACCAAAAGTGGAGCAAATTGCTGTACCAGAAGTAATACCACAAGTTGTGCCAGAAGTTGTACCAGCGGCTGTGCCAAAACTAGTTCCCCAGATTGAAACAACCGCAGTAAAAGAGACCATAGAAGTTTCCCCAGTCAGTGCTGCTGATTCGCGCTTAGCGCAAGAAGTCGCTCAAATTAATCCCAGGAACATCGAAACTGCCGAAGGAGCAATTAAGCCGGTAGTGCCAGCGGTAGTAGAGAAGGAAGTTGTCGCTGAAACGATCGAACCAGCCGCGGCAGCAGTTGTGGCGCCAGCCGTCGAAAGCAAAGTAGCAGCAGAGGCTATTACGCCAGCCGTCGAAAGCAAAGTAGCAGCAGAGGCACTGAGCGATCAAGCGACGGCAAAAGCACTGACAGAAAGAGCTGCCTCAGAACGTGCCGCCGCTGAACGTGCTGCCACAGAACGTGCTGCCGCTGAACGTGCTGCCGCAGAACGTGCTGCCACTGAACGTGCCGCCGCTGAACGTGCTGCTGCGGAACGAGCCACCGCTGAACGTGCTGTCACAGAACGAGCTGCCACTGAAAGAGTAGCAGCAGAAAGAGCGGTAGTGGCACGAACCCCCAAAGACGCAGTAGTCGCGCCATTAGTACCACCAGTAGTTGCTCGCACAGCAGTGCCTGAAGTAGCGGCCGAAGTACTTCCTAAACCTGAACCAGTAGAAAAAGAAAGTAAGCCTGAGGCAGTTGCTCTTAAGCCGAGCGACAACCTGATACAGCTTGCCACTGTGCGCAGAGGAGAAGGGCCCTGGCAATCGGCAGAGCGCATTCTTGCCACCGACGGTAAACGGCACTCAGTTGCCGAGGTAAGAGCTCTAACACGTGCTATCCAAGCCACCTTCAAAAACGACAACAACGGCAATGGTGACATGAGCGGCCTCAAGGTCAAATACAATTTTGTCACCGAGAAAAACTACGAGGCACTTATTAATGCAGTGCAAGACCAAAACGTCAAGAACTTACTGATTAGCCTGGCTAATCAGCCTGCTCCAAGCAACTTCACTGCTAATCAAAACGTGCGAGCTTCCTAGGTAGATGGAATGAAGATACTGTCTTCAATTACTTGATTAACCAGAACTGACTTGTAGTTGTATTCACTAAAGTGAGTTCTCGGCTTAAATATAGTTGCCAATCCAGCAATAGTTTCAGCGATTACTTCCTCGGCAATCCCTTCTTTTTTAAGGGCACGGACCATCATCTCAACTTGATCTGGGCGTTGGGCAAAGGCTCGCTTGACCTCATTGCGAAGTCGAAATTTGACCAAATTGAAAACAAAAAAGTGTCTCAAAGTTGTTGACACGTTCCGAAATGACGGACGGCGCTGGCAATATAGTAGCTAGCTATGAATACAGTCCGTACGGCCAACCCATAAAACTGAGCGGCTCAGTCAATTCTGACTTTCAGTATGCCAATTATTATTGCCACGCGCCGAGTGGGCTCAGTATGACAATGCATAGGGCTTATAACCCTTCCTCTGGGCGGTGGATTAATAGAGATCCTATCTCAGAAGATGGGGGCATTAATTTATATCAGTATGGATTCAATAGACCGACAAGTGTGATCGATCCAAGTGGCCTATTTGCAAGGGCTATGTCGAGTCAAGAAGTTGCGAATGAACTCCAAATACCTTTTGATTTTCCTGGAGGATGTTTTGATATCATCAATCATCTAACGCAGAATACCCCTGGTATAAGACCAGATATATTAAAGACTACGCAGTGCTGGTATGGGAAAGATGCACTGCAGGCGGCTAGAAAAGTAGCCAAATTATGTTGCGGCGTAGTTTGGTCAAAAAACGGAGACTGGACGACAGGTAATCCGCCGGTGAATCCAACCAATAGTACAGCACTGTCAGTTCCGCCCGAGATTGTAGGGTTCTGGCAAGCTCCTGATGGACATTCGTATCTCGACTATGCGACAGAAGTGAACGGGGGTTATTATGATCTAAATGGCAAAGGCCCTCATGCCGGAGGGAACTACTACTCAAATCCCCCAGGAGGATTCCCGGCTCAAATTTATTGCGTAACTTGCAAAGGAAAGCAGGGCTATAAAACCGGCAAGAACTAAATAGCTTTATTATGTGGGAACAGGAGAGAACTCAATGTCGCGCAACTCGCAAATCTCTATATTGCTTTTTGCTTGCATTGTAAGTTCCATCCTTACGTGGGCACTCACAACGCAATGTGACTACAATCACTTTAATGAACTAGTGGTAGCCGAAAACAAAAGACAGGTAATGCAAGCCACCCGGGTTAACTTTATCCTGTTGTCTATTGCAAGAAAGACATTCCAGCCAATATCGAAATTACTTCCGATTATCTGGAGGTTCGAAGGGTACCTGATTATATTTTGCCAGCCAATGCTTGTGTGTCCTTTGGAGAGATTATCGGAAGAAAAGTAAGCTACCCAATTAAGAAAGGTTCTGCTCTCTTTTTAGCAGATTTTTTTCTCATTGATCGGGACCATCCTGGTTTGGATCTAAAGGTCCGACCTAGCCAATAAAGAAAGTTACCCTGTGTTCTGAAAATTGATCTACGTAGTGTATCTTCTGAATTGCTTAGAGCAAACTGAAAATACGCAATGCTGAGCGACAGTTAAACATACTCATCTCTCATCAGCATAGCAGAAACAGAGACATAGACTAGATTCTGCTATGCCATCTGACTCACATGATAAATGACCGATGCAGCTGTTGGTGTAGTGCTATTGATTGCAACGACTGCTATTTATACGAGTCAAAGTGGCCTCACAGCTCGAAAAGCCACCACCTGGTTCGGATCCAAGTAAGCGTGAGAACGACCCGTTTTTAGGGAATGGGGATTCTAACTATCTAGCTGATTTTGCAGCTGACCTTAACCCCGCGGGTGGTATTGCTAATCCCAATAAACCTCAGACCATCGCACTATTCAGACCGGCTTAAAAAGAGATGCACCGCCAATGAAGAAACGTTCAATATTCAAGAGACTTCTTCAAAACGTTGATGCATTTATTTTCGTAAATCGCGGGCTGATTCCAGACTTACAGCGATTAGACTTTGTCAGGGAGAAACGGAAGCTCTTTTCAGACGAAGGACTGATTCGTATAAGCATGTCCATAATCCCCGGAACAGACCGTTCACTCAAGGCTGCAGTTAAAGCTCTCGGAGGCTGGGACTTGATTACGCATCCTTCTTTTTCAGTCACAGAGGATGTTTATTCTAAGCTTGAAGCAGCTAGCTTAAGTCGTAACGTGTTTGATAAGAGCCGTGCTTATCTCGCCAATTCAAGTGGCTACGTCAATAAAGAATTTGATTGAGTCACCCTAGGACAATTCTCGCCGGTTTCTGTAGTAAGTCATAGTCCCTACTCCAACATTATTGAGATAGTTCAGATTCTAATTTCAAGGTTCCAAGTAAGCCAATTTAAGCGACCTATCTCACCCATCAATGGTATGTTTATTGCCTAAGCTTGGCAGAGTATTATGGAACCGCATTTTTCAGCTGAACTGACTCTACTTGGAATGGCCTGCGACCTTGTTGGCGGCCTCTACTTAGCCTACGACCTATTCGGTGGCGAGAAAGGTCCGCTTAGTACAATCACTCGCCTCGTCAATTATAGCCTCTTGATGATTGCCGGTTTCATTTTCCCTCTCGGGCCAAAATTTGCCTTGATTGCAGGCATCGGGCTAGGAGCCGCTTTCGGCTTGCACATCGACCGCATCGGCAAAGGCAAGGCCGATACATTCTGGTTCTTGCTCGGCATTGGTGCCCTTCGAGCGCTTGCTCTGACACTGGCACTCTGGGTGGTCGACTACAAATCTCTGGCTCTAATTCTGGGGCCATTGTCACTGCTAGTGTCCGTGATACTGCCAAAACTAAAAATCACACCGGCAGAGTTTTATCAGAGCGACAAGAAGCCTCATCTCAAGAAAGCCCAACTTATAATAGCCCTGGTACTTGGTGGCTTGGCAGCAGCAACAGCCTTAGTGGGCGCCAGCTTTGGTGGAGATAGCCTGAAAGTAGCTCACTTTGGCATAAAGCTAGGCCTGACATTTGCTGGCACCGTCTTGGTTGTCACCACACTTTCGCCAATGATTGAATGGTACGCAGACAATCTACCAGACCGCTCATTTGGTTTTGCCGGAGCAATCTTATTCATGACTGGTTTTCTCATTCAAGCGATACCATCGCTGGTGGTAATGTTCGATATCGCTAAATAAATCAAAAGCGCCAATTAAATTTAAACGAAAAACAAAAAACTAGACCGCTTA
>CALRJJ020000046.1:0-13855 GCA_943367505.1 Flavobacterium psychrophilum
GCACTTGTTCTAGGCCGCCATCGCCTACTGAACAGGTTTCCAGTGTGACATAGACATAGTCTTTTGTTGGTTCAATCTCCAGCTTGCTTGGCGACCAGCCGCAATAGACGTCACCGTAAACATCGTCATAAGACCGTGCCTGGAGATAACCGGGCTCTGCAAATTTGACATAACCGCTAATCTCGTTGCCACTTCGAGTTAAGCTGTTTTTGCCTAGTTTTTTTGTGCGGTGATAATCTACTTTGTTGCTGTTATTGGTAGCGTAGAGGTTCCAGCCACCAGTGGGGCCACGTGGATGCATGGCGACGCGCCTGATGCTCGCTGAGTCTTTGAGGCTGCACTTACTGCCCACTAAACGTTCGTTAGAAATGGCAGGAAATCTGCGCTTGTCTGCTTTTATGTCGGCACCGCAGGCGGTGACTAGTGCTGTAGCCAATATAACCATGGCCGAGCCAATAGTATTTTTAGCTAAAGGCAGGCGAACTTTTCGTGCTGCTGGTTTGATCATGTTTAAGAACTCTGGCTGTTGACTCTGAAATTGACATGTTGATGGTTCCAGGTTTCCTTAGGCTTTGACAGCTAGCTCAGCGTAGCGAGAACCTTGTTTGGTACCGCGGCGCTCTAGTTCAGCTTCGATTTTTTGCATAATTCGGTCTTTCTCAAAACACCATTCCGGTGCAATGATTTCATCCCGTGAGCCTTCCGCTACCAGTCGCATGATCACGGTTTCTTCGGGAATTAGTTCTAAGGCGTCAGCCACCAAGCGCACATATTGATCTTCCTCTAATAGAGGCAGTCTTCCTGCTAGGTAGTCTGCTTCCATCGGCGTGCCTTTATAGATGCAGAGCTGGTGAATCTTAAGTGCTTCCAATTTAAGGGGCGCGATCGCTCTTACCGTTTCCATCATGTCGGCTTCTGATTCGCCAGGCAATCCAAAAATCAGGTGTGTTGCCAGGCGGAAGTTGCGTTTCTTCGCCCGTTCCACAGCGTCAAAGAATTCTTCGGCCGTATGACCTCGATTGATGGCTTCAAGGGTGCGGTTGTGAATTGTTTGGACGCCAACTTCTAGGAATAAGAAAGTGCGCTCGTGATAGACCGATAACAAGTCGAGAATATTTTCATCGAGACAGTCTGGTCTTGTGCCGATGCAAAGTCCAACCACGTCGGGGTGGTCAAGTCCTACATCGTAAAGTTCTTTGAGGATGCCTTCCGGGGCGTAGGTATTGGTGAAAGCCTGAAAATAGGCGAGGAATTTATGCGCCTTAAAACGGTGCCGAATGCGCGCTATACCCGTTTCTAGCTGATTCTTAATAGAGAGAGCCGTCTTGATTGTGGGGGCGCCAGAGCCGCGCTCATCGCAGAAGGTACAGCCACCGAAGACCTTCGTGCCGTCGCGATTCGGGCAGGTAAAGCCGGCGTCGAGAGGGACGCGGTAGACGCGCTCGCCAAATATTTCGCGGAGGTAGCTGTTGAAGGTTCGGTAATAACTCATGTTACGTTTGCTTGCTGAAGGCGAGATGCCGCTCACTGTGCCCGCCTGAATGTTTTCAGGAGCCTCCAATAGTACTACGACTGCTTACAATCTTCAGTTCTCTCTTCATTGTTGTTGACACTATTGTTTCGGGTTTGTTATTCTACGACCTGCTTGCGGGAAGCCGCACCTCTGATGCCCCCATCGTCTAGAGGCCTAGGACACCTCCCTTTCACGGAGGCGACGGGGATTCGAATTCCCCTGGGGGTAAATTTTCTTCTTAAACTAGCCATTTTGGCTTAAAATGTCCTTTAGTCTTCGCCCTCGGGCGATTAACTAAAGGATTTTTTTTGCGATAACGCAGTCAAAGTAATTACAGTGGCATCCCCGTGGCATTCATAGATAACAAGAGGACTAAGTGAAACCAGGCACCAAATCTCCTAACTCGCATCGTTTAGGCGAGCTATTGATGGAAGCAGGAGTTCTCAGCGCCGAAGAGCTGAAACACGCTATGGAGCTTAATGGCGAAACCGGACTACCGCTGGGTCGGGTGCTGGTAATGTGTGGTTATATTGATGAAAAGGAGCTTGAGTCGGCTGTTTGGGCTCAATCTTTAGTCAAAGACGGCGCCATCACCTTAGATAAGGCACGCGAAGCCCTCAATCTATACAAGCGCAGTAGCAACGATTTTGAAGCTTGCTTAGCCCATGTTGGCTTTGTTCGAGAGTCCCGCACTCCCACGGCCCGGCTGGGTGAGCTGTTAGTTGAGGCTGACATTATTGGCAAGCCTCAATTGCAAGATGCTTTGAAGACAAGTCAAGAAACCGGATTGCCCTTGGGTCGTATTCTGGTGCTCACCGGTGCGATTTCTGAAGAGATGCTTTCGGCAGCCCTTACGGCCCAAGTACTTGTTCGTGACGCAAAGATTTCGCGCTCGCAAGCGCTGCAGGCCCTCAAGTCTAGTCGCTTTAGGCAGGTCAACATTGAAGTTTCTTTGATGGATCTTGGCTTCTACAGGCCACCACCCCGTCAGCGCGTTAAGTTGGGCGAGCTTTTGGTCTTGTCAGGCATGGTTAATGAGCCTGATTTGATGAACGCTCTTGAGATGGGATTGATTCGAGAAGTGCCTGTAGGCCAGATGTTGGTCGAGGGCGGCTTTATCAGTAAGCGTATTCTTGATACAGCCTTGAAGTTACAAGAGATTGTCGCCAGTCATTCCCTCAGCGCCCTGAAGGCCGCTGAAGCGCTGCGACAGGTAGCAGAGCGCGATATTTCTTTGGCTAGAGCAATTTCTGAGCTTGACCTATCTGGCACAGAGGTAAAAGAGCGCATTCGGCTTGGCGAAATGCTCAAGGCCGCTGGCATTGTTAACGACAACGATATTCGCAAGGCTTTGCGAGATGCTCGGCGCAACTCCGCTTTGCTCGGCAAAATATTGCTGGTTACTGGGGCAATTGATGAGCCGACATTGCATGCTACCTTGCGTTCTCTAGTACTGGTGCGCGATGAGAAGATCACCATGGAGCAAGCAATTATTGCTATCAACCATGCTCGCAAGCATCAACTTACTCTTGATGAAGCTTTGTCCGAGTTGAAGTGGACATCAGCGGTTGTGGTTGAGCGAGAAGTTTAGTACTAGAGAAGTCTAAGTAACGGGAAAGCCTGGCTAGCCTTCAATTACCGACCACAAAATAATCACCACAGCTAGATCAAAAACAAGGCCGTGCCATAGGGCTGGCAGAACTAGTGAGCTGTGGCGGCGATAGAGATAAGAGAGAAAAATGCCCACTGCCATAACTGTGCAGAAGGCCACATACATAAACGCCGGTGCTACGAAAAGCCTGATTACCAGCACGTGCCAGGCCGCAAAGAGCAGGTTTGTCCAAAGTGATGGCATGCTGAAAGCATTTGTTTCTTCTTCACTCAGTTCGTTTAGTACGACCCCGCGCCAGAATAGCTCTTCAACTATTGGGTTCACCGTAACAAAATAAATGCTAAGAGGCACTAACCATGATGGTTGGAAGCCTCTATAAGTAAGGCTCTCAAGCGCCTTCTGCTTATTGAAGATGTAAGGACCAAGAAGGTGAAAGCTTGCCCAGGTGAACAGGCTAAAAATTAGCGAGCCAGCCACTAGGTATGCCACTTCTTTCTTTGTCGGCAGCGCTAAATGCTGTTTCCAGTGTTTTCGCTTCCAGATAATAGCTGGTAGCAGGCAGCAGCCATGGTAGAGAAAGAATGACCAGAAAATACTATGAAAGATATGTAGTCCGGCTGCTAAAAATGGCCATGGAGCTAGTGTCCAGAGTATTACTATCGGTTTTGTTGGCAAGCGCATAAAATCAATGGTACTGCACTGGCGGAATACCATGGCGAATTACAGTAAACTTAGGTAACTCTGGAGAAAGAACTGTGAGCGAAAATAATTCTGGCGAGAATAACTCAGGCACATCTGGCTCGGGCCAGACTAGTTCAGGCCAGAATAATTCTGGCAAATGGATTATGGCTGTCATTATTGGTGGTGCCGTCTGGGTTGGTGTCAGTCCTTTTATTGGCGCGATGTTGGTCAAAGACAAGCATCTTGAGCTTAGTGGCAAACCGCCAGAACCACTGGATATTCAGAAGAGCGCTGGTTCTTTTGGTTACTTAAATAAAGCGCGGGAAGGCAAACCCTTAACCTTGCCAGCTGATCTGCAAGGTGGCACAACACCAAACACTGCTGCGCCAAGCAGCGCCACCACAGATGCGGCTAGTTCATCGGCAAGTGCGCCGCTACCCAGCTCAAGTTTGTCTGGTCTAGGCCTTTCTGGTTCCGGTATTGCTGGCTCCGCTGAGGCCTCCAAAGGGCCTGGTAGCGCTGATGCTAATGCTGTTCGAGAACGTTTCCGTAACGCAATCATAGCCTTGAAGCCGGCTGCCAGCCATCCGGCATCTTCATCATCTTCTTCTTCTTCAATTAGTCTTGAAGACAGAATGAACGCTATTACTAAGCTGTGCGTAGCTGGGAAGAACGTAGAAGGTTTGGTCGAGGCCGACAAATTCTTGGCCTATATAGATAAAACCCCTGGAATCGACTCGCAGTACAAAGTCGCCACTGCTGCTTTGGCCATGCAAATGGCTGACAGTTCCCATTTGAGAGACCGTGCCAAAGAATATAGCCAAACGGCTTTGAATGCGTCTCGAGCGAGTGAAGATTTTTTGATCGAGAAAATCGAGCCTGTCTATTATGGTCTACGGGGCTCTAAAGTTGACTTCGCTGCACTAAAGCAATTGAACAAGCAGTATGAAAGTGACGTGGCTGCTGCGCGATCCGCCGAGGCCCTTGGTTGTGCTAAGCAAATGGTGGCAGCTACCGCTAGTCTTCCGCCACAGAGCTTCTTCCGCATTCGAGGCCGAATATTTCTTGCTCATAGTCAGTATGTCAGCGACCTCAATGAAAGCACAGCCAGGCGTGAGCTGACAGACATTAAGAAAACCGCTGAAGAAGCAGGTGATCAACAATTGGCCAAAGCCTGCAGCAATATCATCAATGGTCTCGGCGGCCCAATCTAAATAGGTCCTATTTAGATTCTCTTGTAATTACTTGCTAGATTGCCTGACGACGAATATGCCCGAAAGGGCAATTAAGCAGGTGCCTACAATGGCTGCCTGCCCTGGTAGTTTAGAGAAAAGTACAATATCAAGAAGAGCTGCCCACACCAGGGCGCTAAAGCTCAGTGGTGCCACGGTCGATGCTGGAGCATGGCGATAGGCTTCGGTCATACTGAGCTGCGCCATACCACCAATGACGCCAATGCCAAGCAAAATAAAGGCGTCGTGAAGCGTTGGTATCACCATTTTGAATGGCAGCGACAGTAGGCCGCCTAATGAGCAAGCCAGCATGAAATAGACAACTATAGTGATGCTCTTTTCGGTGGTGCTCATTTTGCGCAGTTCAATGTAGACAAATCCTGAGCTGATTGCCGATGCTAGAGCCATTAAGGCTCCAGGAATGCTTGAGGAAAGCTGGGGCTGCATCATATAGACAACGCCAAGAAAACCAATTGATATTGCTATCACTTTGCCTTTGGTGACTTTCTCCCCTAAGGTGCAAATGGCTAAGACTGTGGTGATTAGCGGGGCGGCATAAAACAGAGTGGTTGCTTCTGAGAGTGGCAGCAATTTGAGCGATTCAATGCAAAGGCAGGCTGAGCTCAGGCCTACAACAGAGCGGGTTAAGTGCATGACCGGATGCTTGGTTTCGAAGACTTTTAAGCCTCCTTCTCGCAACACCACCGGCACTAGTGGAATCAGGGCAAAAAAACTGCGGCAAAATAAGACTTCGCCGGCCGGATAGCCTTTGCCTAGCAGCTTAATCAAGGCGAACATCACTGAAAAACCAAGGGCCGACAAAAGGGCGCACTCTACAGCTTTCTTTGTTGAGCCTGGTTTTGAGCTCAATCTAGCTTCAGATTCAGGCTCAGACTCTGATTCAGGTTCAGATTCAATTGTTGGTGTGGTGGTGGTCACTTTCAGATTCGCTTAACATCAATGATTATCGTACTGCTAAACACCATCGATTCAGCTTATTTCTTGCTTCGTAAAATAGGTGTATTATGCACCTATCTATGATTTGTTGTGTTTTAGTCGGATTTATTCTGACCTGTGCAAGACCTGCGGAATACTTGAGTACTCAAGTATTTCTTCTAGACAGGTTAGGGTCATATTTCGTTGGGATATATGCTTTGTGAACTTGGTATTATTAAGTGGCAGTTTAATCCGTTTAGATTAGTCTCTGCATTTGAAACAGGATCTCAAGCATGTCTGAGCAACCCGGGCAAGGCGGCGGAACAGCCGTAGCCACCGAAACCAAGACAAAAACAAAACGACCAGCGCTTTACAAAGTTTTGCTGCACAATGATGACTTTACGACCATGGAGTTTGTCGTCTTTATCTTGCAGACCATTTTTCATAAAAACCCCATCGATGCCCATGCCATCATGATGGCTGTGCACAAAGCCGGAGTTGGAGTGGCTGGTGTTTATCCGTATGAAATTGCTGAGGCTAAAGTCAACAAAGTGATTGATCTGGCGCAGGCTAATGAATTTCCATTACGCTGTTCAATAGAAGAAGAGTAAAACAATGATTACGCGTGAACTACAGAACACCTTGAACGAAGCCTATAGCGAGGCTATGCGTCGTCGTCATGAATTTCTTACCCTTGAGCATCTGCTTTACGCCATGCTTAAAGAGAAGACTGGTCGTGAAGTGATTGAGAACTGCGGTGGTGATGTCAGCTTCATTAGTCGTGAGCTAGAAGTTTATCTCAAAGAAAAAATTGAACAACTGCCTAAAGGCAAAGACGGGCTGCCCGAGCAGACTGCGACATTTGAGCGGGCAATTGAACGGGCCCAAATACAAGCGCAATCGTCGGGGCAAACCAGTATCGATAGCGGACATTTGATTGCCGCCATGTTCCACGAAAGACGCTCATATGCTGTCTATTTGTTAGAGCAGGCTGGTATATCGCGGCTTGATGTTCTCAACTATATTTCGCACGGAATTTCTAAAATTAACTCCGATGATGCCGATTCGGACGGTGATGCTGTTGCCCCAGGGGGCGAAGCCAATGGCCGCCGCAAGACCAATCCGCTAGAAGATTTTTGTGTCGATCTCATTGCCCAGGCCCAAGAGAACAAGATTGATCCATTGATTGGACGTGAGGCTGAAGTAACAAGAACTATTCAAATTCTTTGTCGTCGTCGCAAGAATAACCCGATCTATGTGGGCGAGCCTGGTGTTGGTAAAACAGCCATAGCTGAAGGTCTGGCTCTGAAAATCCAGCGTGGTGAAGTGCCTAAGCAATTACTTGGCGCTGAAGTATTTGCCCTCGATATGGGCTCACTGGTGGCCGGAACCAAGTTTAGAGGTGAATTTGAAGAGCGCCTAAAAGGCGTATTGAAGGCTCTGAAAGCTAAACCAGGTGTCATTCTCTTTATTGATGAAATTCACACCATTGTCAAAGCTGGCTCAGTAGAGGGCGGCTCCATGGATGCCTCTAATTTGCTCAAGCCCGCTCTGGCTTCGGGTGAATTGCGTTGCATTGGCTCAACCACCCATAGCGAATATAAGTCTGCCTTTGAGAAAGACAAAGCGCTGGCAAGACGCTTCCAAAAAATTGATGTCACCGAGCCCAGTATTGCTGACACCATCAAGATATTGAAAGGCTTGCAAGGGCACTATGAAGAATTTCACGGTGTTAAATATACTGATGATGCCATTATCGCTGCTGCTGAATTAGCTGGCAAACACATTAACGACCGCTTCTTGCCTGACAAAGCTATTGATGTCATTGATGAAGTCGGGGCAACCGTTAAGTTGCTAGAGGAAGAGTCGAGACCAGAGCGCACGGTTACAAGCGAAGACGTGGAAGCTACGGTTGCTCGTATGGCTAAGATTCCACCTAAGACTGTTACCGGCTCTGATAAAGATAGACTACGTAATTTAGAGAGTGAGCTGAAGAAATTTATATACGGCCAAGACCACGCAGTCGAACAGTTGGTTAATGCCATTAAGGTTTCTCGCTCAGGCTTGGGCTCGCCCACTAAGCCGATTGGATCATTTCTTTTTTCTGGCCCAACTGGAGTTGGTAAAACAGAACTGTCGAAGCAATTAGCCAAAGTATTAGGTGTTAATTTCTTGCGTTTCGACATGAGCGAATATATGGAGAAACACACTGTCTCTCGCTTGATTGGCGCACCTCCTGGTTATGTTGGCTTTGATCAAGGTGGCATCCTCACCGATGCTGTGAGCAAGACACCGCATGCGGTGGTAGTACTAGATGAGATTGAAAAAGCCCACCCCGATCTCTTCAATATACTGCTGCAGGTTATGGATCATGCCACTCTTACGGATAACACTGGTAAGAAAGCTGATTTTAGAAACGTCATATTGATTATGACAACCAATGCTGGTGCTCGCGATATGATGGGCGACAATATTGGTTTCCAGCGGGCTGTGGTCAAAGACGACGGACCCAAGCATGTTAGCGATGCAGAGAAAGAGAAATCCATTGCTCGGGGCGAATCTAACAATCAGGGCTTCGGTATGGGCATGGGTCGTGGCGCTATTGAGCGCACCTTCTCTCCTGAGTTTCGCAACCGTCTAGATGCTTGGATTGCTTTCAATCCTCTGACATACAAAGACATTCTGCGTGTGGTAGACAAGTTTATCAATGAAGTTAAAGAACAGCTGATCGACAAGAAGGTCACCATGAAACTGAGCGAAGATGCTCGCACCTGGTTTGCTGATAAGGGCTTTGATAAACAGTATGGGGCTCGGCCGATGGCTCGTTTGATTAAGCAAAAAATTCGTGAGCGCTTGGCTGATGAGCTTATCTTTGGTGTGCTTGAACATGGCGGCAAGGTCTTTGTCGATGTTCAAGATGGCGAATTTAAAATAGATTGTCAAAAAGCTGAAAAAGACGATGATGACGACTTTGAAGAAGAAGCAGGAAAGCCTGTGACTAAGCCTCAGTCTAAACCTGATTCTAAGCCTAGCGAAAAGCCTCATCCTAAGCCAGAACCGCATGAGCCTGGTGTGTCCGAGCCCGTTAAGATGCCGAAGAAAACAGTAGAAAAGGAGAGCTAGAGGGTGGATGCCCAAGATCTCTTTAAGCACATAGATGCAATTTTTCAGCTGCAGTTTTTGCCAATTGGTAAAGCTAAAGTTTCGCTCTGGATGCTCATCTATATTGGCGTGCTTGTCACCTCATTGATTGTGGTCACCAGTCGTCTGCGTGACTGGACAGAACGAGCACTGCAAGCTCATACATCAGTAGATGTTGGCTTGCGTCAGGGTATCGCTGGTATTGCTCGATATGTGGTGATTTTCTTTGGTTCGCTGATAATTTTGCAGACCGCTGGCATAGATTTGAGTTCGTTCACGATGCTGGCCGGTGCTCTTGGTCTTGGTATAAGCTTTGGCCTGCAAACGATTACTACGAATCTTGTGAGCGGCTTGATTATCTTATTTGAGAGGCCCATAAAAATCGGCGATCGAATTGAGGTCGATGGTATCACTGGTGATGTTATTCGCATTTCGCTGCGAGCTACCACGATTGTCACCAATGACAATATAGCCATCATCGTACCAAACTCCGAGTTTATAAAGGGCAAAGTTACTAACTGGAGCTACAAAAGCGACCGAATTAGATTTACCTATGCTGTGCCTGTGGCTCTTGATGCCGATCCTGTAAAGGCGGCAGAAGTCATTCTTTCCGCTGCTGTGGGGCATCCTGGTGTGCTTAGTGATCCGCCGCCAGATGTACTTTTTCTTGAGTTTGGCCAGAACGCCATGAATTTTTCTCTGCGGGTTTACACCGAGGATTTTCTTACTAGACCAGGTTCTTTGCGCTCTGAGCTAAATTTTGCTATTCATAAAGCATTGAATGAGCAAGGTGTTGGCTTAGCTTACCGGCCAGGGGCAAGAGTCGATAATGCTTGAATTGCTTAGCGCTGAATTGCTTAGCATAAGACTACGAGCGCCCAGGCTGCGCTTGGATATGGTTGCTCTGTCAATTGGCCTAGTCACACTTTGTCTGGCATTGCCGGGGGCAAGCAGCGCCGGTCCTTCTTCTTCTTCTTCTTCGCGGGGGCAGGCCACGCAATATAATGCGGCGATGAGTTTATACAACACTGCTAATTATGCTCAGGCTCTTTCTGCTTTTGAAGCTATCGCCAGAAAGAGCCCCACGGATGATACGGCGCATTATTACATTGCCCTGTGTTGTCAGAGCCTGCATCAAAACAGTCGAGCCGCCCTTGAATATCGCTATGTAGCTTCGGCTAGTCGCAATCTACAAATGCGGCAAATGGCGCAGAAAGGCTACGATAGTTTAACTAGATTGCAGTCAGCCGCTGTTGCCCAAGCCGCCCCCAGTTCGCCGGCAGTACCGGTAGGTGTTAGTCCTGCTAGTGCGGTTGTTCGTGGCAGTCGCGTCAAGAAAGTAATCGAGTTCTACACCACATGGTGCCATGTCTGCAGCGAGTTTGCTGATACTTTCGAGCGCACCAAAGCTAAGTACAATGGCCGCATTCAGTTTGAGCAGCTTAATGCTGAAGAGCCCGAAAATAGCGAACTGAAAGCGAAGTATAACGTTAAGGCCTATCCCACACTGATTTATCTCGATGCCTCTGGTACGGTCTTGCGCCGTGGTGAGGGGGCGCCCATGGGTCCTAATTTTGGCAACATAATAGAAAGCCTATAGGCGCCATTGCTCTTAGGCGATTTGCCCCATGCGGCCTTCTTGATAGTCCACTAGAGCTTGCTTTATTTCAGCTTGATAGTTCATGACAAACGGTCCGTAGCGAGCTATTGGTTCGTTGATCGGTTGGCCGGCGATGAGCAGCACGCTCATTGGCTGGTTTCCCTCGGCCGTGAATTCAATGGTCTCGCTCTCTTGGCTAGCCTTGCTATCTTTTGTGTCATGCGATGAGAAAATCACTAACTGATCAGGCTCTGCTATTTTTTCAGCAAATTTTCCCTGGCCAGAAATTACATAGGCTAGAGCCGTGTGCGCCATAGGCACTGCTTGGCTAAAGCTGGCTCCGGGTTGCAGAATGACGTGCAAGTAGAGAATGGGAATGTGGGTGCTAATCACCGCCTGTTTTCCCATTGAACTGCCAGCAATTACTTTGACCCAGACTGATTTGTCTTCGCTCTCGTAGACCGGAATATTAGCCGACAGTGTGTCTTGATAGCGCGGTGTTGTCATTTTGTCGCTCTTAGGCAAATTGACCCAGAGTTGAAAACCGTTCAAACGGCCACCCTGTTCGCGAAAATTCTCTTCGGGCATCTCTGAGTGCACCACACCAGATCCAGCCGTCATCCATTGCACATCGCCAGCAGCAATTACCCCTTTGTTGCCTGCTGAATCTCTGTGCTCAAGTGCTCCTTCGAGCATATAAGAGACTGTTTCGAAGCCACGGTGTGGGTGATCGGGGAAGCCTTTGGCGCTGCCTGGGGCGTAGACATTGGGGCCCATGTGGTCGAGTAGAAGAAAAGGATCGATATTGTCAATCTGACGGGTGGGGAAGGGCCGATGAACGATTACCCCGGCGCCTTCCCTGACGGCTTCTGCTGCGACTATCTCCTTGATTGTTCTCATGATTGACCTCTTTTTGGACGAAAATACTTTGACATCAAACTATTGTAGCTGAAAACGAATTAGTTTGACGTCAAAGTAAATTAAATCGCTAGGTTATTCGGCGCTGATTCTGCCAAAGGGCTAGAATGCCAATCAGGGTTTAAAACACCCAATACATAAATGGAAAGACGCCATTACCAAGTTTATACATCGGCACTTCTTGTGGTTACTGCTGTTGGCATACTGCCTAGCAGGGGTCTTGCCAGGCTTTGGTTTGTGGCTGCGGCAATTCCAGCTAGGCGAGATGCAATTTATCGATGGCAGCAAGGTTACGGTTAGCTTGCCCGCTCTTATGCTCTCCTTTCTCTTGTTTAATGCCGGGCTTGGCATTCGTGCTCGCGAGTTGCTTGGTATTTTGCGGCAACCGACCGTGTTGCTCGTTGGATTTTTGGCTAATATGTGCGTTCCTATCCTCCTGATTGTTGCCCTGGGCGGCTTGATGCATTTGTGGCACAGCTCAGATGAATTGCAAAATTTATTGGTGGGTCTAGCTTTGATTGTCTCTATGCCGATAGCGGGCTCGTCTACTGCTTGGTCGCAAAACGCCAATGGCAATTTGAGTCTGAGCCTTGGCCTGGTTTTTCTCTCGACAATTCTTTGTCCCCTTACTACCCCTCTGGTTCTCCATATATTTGGCAACATCACAATCGGAGATTATTCCGAAGATTTGCATGAGTTGGCGGCTCAGGGCACCAATGCTTTTATGATGCTAACTGTGGTTTTACCAGCCCTGCTTGGTATTGTGCTGTATTTCTGTTTAGGCGAAGAGCGCACGGCCAAAGTCAAGCCCAGCCTAAAGCTTGTCAATCTTGTCGTGCTTTTGTTGCTTAACTATTCGAATGCTGCTACAGCACTTCCACAAGCTTTTGCTAAACCTGATTGGGACTATCTCATTTTTATATTTTTTACTACTCTCTTTCTTTGTGCTACCGCTTTTGGTGCGGGGTGGCTGATTGCACGTGTACTCAAGACAGACAAGGGAGAGCAAGCTGCTCTGATGTTTGGCCTGGGTATGAACAACAATGGCACTGGCCTGGTGCTAGCTGCTGCCAGTCTGGCTGATCATCCGGCGGTACTTCTGCCCATGATTTTTTACACTTTGGTGCAACAGGTTATCGCTGCTTTAATTGACTTGAGAGTTTTTAAATCTGAACATTGAGAGCGCAAAAAATGTTACTGCCATTTCAGTTAGCGGCATAACATTTGAATGCCAGAATCTATCCTGATATTACACGAGCATCAGACTGAGTCAGACTACGCTGCCATCGAATTGGAGCGTGCTGGCTATAGGGTTGTGTCTGTGCCCAAGCTTTCGGTTGCCATCGCCTGGCTGCGAGTAAACGATCCAGCGTTAATAGTCGCTCCTGTGCATCTTGTTGACGACGACGTCTTTGAACTCTTGCGTTTCGTACGCCGTGATTTTAAGCTCAGGTCTACTAGAATTTTGCTTTGTTGCTCGATGCCATCGCCATTTACCAGTGGCATGAGCCGGACGATTTCTTCTGCTGCAAGGGCGATGGGAGCCAATGCTGTCTTCATTGGCGAGGGTAGCAAAGGTTTTGATCGCAGTGCTTTTTGGCTAACCGTTGCGCCACTATTGCCAGAAGCTTCGATTGGCAATTTTTCTGGAGGCGAGCTGGGTGACAGCTGGATTGAGCGATACCAGGCTCAGGAGCAGACTTTTCCGCCCGGTGAATGCTAAGCACGGCTATGGCTGAGAGGGCTTGGCAGGCTCATCTTGGAAGTTCTCAGTTAGCTTTTCAGTCTGATTTCAATTTCTAAACCATGGGGGACGCGATTGCGAATGACCATGCTGCCTTGACAGGCAGTGACGCAAGATTTGACTATGGCCAGGCCTAGACCGGCGCCACCGAAGCTGCGGCTCCGAGACGCTTCTGGTCTGAAGAATGGCTCGCCAAGATGCTTCAGCGATTCTGCTGGCACACCTGGGCCCTGGTCGGCAATAGTAATCACTACTTCATCGCCTAGACGCAAGGCTGTTAGTGAAATCTTTTCTCCGCCACCGTAGCGGATGCTATTTCTAAGCATGTTGCCCACGGCTCTCTCCAGCAGCATATGATCGGCTAATGGTGCCACTGATTCAGCTACTTGTAGCGTCACTGTGTCAGTCAGGTTTAAGCGCACAAGCAGATTTTCAAAGAGTGGCTTTAGTGGCACAGCCACTAAGTTTTTCATTGGTC
>CALRJJ020000047.1:0-13806 GCA_943367505.1 Flavobacterium psychrophilum
ACCTTCTAGATCTAGCTTTGATAAGAGCTTCAAACCTTTCATCGATACAGCTGTACAGGCAAGGGAGACTTGCTTTAGGCCTTTTAAAGTTGCGAGCTTCGCTACCCCGTTATCAGTGATTTTCGGGTTTCCATTAAGCTCAAGAGAGAATAAATGCGGACAGGCAGCAGTCAATAGAGCCAATCCTGAATCGCTAATAAAGCAGCTACCTGCATCTAAACGACGCAGCACGGGAAAATTACTCAAATACTTCAAATTTTCTTGCTTGAAGGAAGTCTCGTCGAGAATCAATACTTCTAGCTTTTTTAGATTGTTGAGCTTAGAGAGAAATCTGCCATCAACGTCAGTCAAGCTAACATCAAGCCAAAGTAGCTCATGGAGGTTATTGAGAGGCGAAAGAATATCATCGGAAGCATCTGAATTTTTGAGAACTAGCTGTTTCAGACCCGTTAAGCAGCTAACATTTTTTAGCGCTTGAGTAAAAATTATGTCTTCATCGTCAGTAGCAGGTCTAAATCGAACTGTAATTTTTTCAAAAGCGTCAGCTGGAAGAGTTTTGAGAAACTCGAGATGCCTATAAAACTCAGAATTTGGCTGCAGGCCAAGATGCGAGCCCTTTGGCAGGGCTATCCTGCCCCGAGCGGCGGCAACTGATTCTTCGGAGCAAAAGGATTCTCCGGTCTTGTATCGAGATTCATTAAGCTGAGAACGAGTCACTACCCCTACAGAAATTTGTCGAGGAAACTGCAACATAATGGGCTTTTCAGCTGCAACACAAGAGCATATCGAAGCCGACAAACCAAACAGCATTGATAATGCAAGCAAAAACTTTCGCAAGGCAATGGCAACCGTAAGAAACAGAACCCCCAAAGCCGGTTAGTTTAGCATTTACGATGACATTAAAACTTTGCCTGGTCGGCTTTTTGGCAAGTTCGACGCACTTGACGACCGCTGTGCTTTATCGTACAAAAACAAAGTGGTAGGGATCGTTCCACAGCGGGCCACGACCAGGCTCACCCTGCATAAAGCCTTGACGCTCGAGGTAGGGCTTTGCGCGCTGCCAGTTGTCCACATCGATAGCGATGCCACCACGGCCAATGTCATGATAAGAAGAGCCTGGTGGAGCAACATCTTGTTTGTCTTTCAGTTCCCTGTACAAGCGCGCTTGCTTTGCTGGCGAACGAATGGCCGATGTTACATCAATATTGAAACCAGCATCAATTTCAGCCCTTCTAATGGCTTCTGCTACACGTTTAGGAGCAAGCAATCCTTCAGGCAGACGAGTTAGTCCCAGAGAATCTTCGAGCCGCCTTCGCTCTGGCATCTTAACTTGCCCGAATGACACACCAGGCAATAGCGGCCACGACTGTTGCTCCAAGGAATTGGGGAAGAAGGTTGGAAACTTATTTTGCTGCTGTAAAAGGTCCTTGGCCAAACGCCAGGTGAGAAGATCATGATTAGGCAGAGAAAAGGTCTGTCCAGAGAACTTAGCGAACTTTTCTAATTGCTGGAGAGTTTCAATTTGCTTGAAGTTTAGAGCTTTGCCTTCGTACCTAATCTGAAGTTGAGTAGGCCCGTTTTTCTCCGGAGTAAGGTCTTTAGCGATAAATTTCTTAGTTGGTCGCTCAATAGCACCATCAGTAGTGATAATCAATTCACCACCTGGCAAAACCTCTTTACTGCGGGGGGAGACTTTGATATGGCGGACGTCATTCATTATCACCAAAGCCCAAGCTCCAAATTTTTCTTCTACTGATTCTGGCTGAGAATCAAGAAGAGCATGAATCTGCTTCTGCTTATCATTGCTTGTTTTGTTTGGTCTGTCCATGAGCCACCATTATTCAACCAGGGCAGTGCTTTTTTCTTGTTGCGAGAGGCAGAATCTTAATGCTCGATTTTAGTACTAAAACTATGACGAAACCATGTCTATCGAAAAGGCATTTTTTGTAGCAAACTGACTTTGTAGCCGCTGTGCCTTCAACCAATTTTAAATTTTCCCAGATCATCGGTAGATGCCATACCTAGCACAGACCTCGCAAGCAACCTAAGAAACTAGGAATATTGCCGATGAAGGTAACCTAAAATAGAACTTCGGTGCGTTTTCAACAGGCCCTATGTTAGACAAAAGTATCGCCGCTTTTTCTCTACAAGGAACTTTGAGACCAACTCCCCATGAGTAACCTCAGTATGAATTCTATACATTGCTTTTTAAGCAGTGAGTTCTGAGCTGCGCGGCTTTTTATCAACCCCCGAAGTACCATGAAATTCAACAAACGATTGGCAATTGCTGTTGCCCGGCTTGGCCTTTCTGTCGCAGGCGGCGTTGCCGCTGGACATTTTCTTTTCAATCAAACCGGAGATAAGCCCTATGCGGCTCCAGTAGGTGGCGCTGTAGCGACCAGCCTGACAGTAGCTGCCGTAGCTCGCAAGAAAAAGTTCGACAACTCAGGCAGTATTTCAACCGCACCTGACAAGGCCAAGAAGATCGAGCCCAGTATCAAGCCCAGTTTCAGGAGTGCAGGGCAGCCTAGCGCAGATCGCGTCAAGCTGGCGAAGACTCCGCCAGTGAAAGCACAGCGGGGCAAACCAAAAGAATCTGTCGACGAAAGTCCCTACCTGCAATTTGCCTTTCAGAAAACCAACACGCCCAACTATAGCCGTGTAGATATCTGGTGCCATGGCTTCCAGCCTCAAGAACAGTGGAAGAAAGCCCTGAGTGAAAACCTGGCTGCGATCCCTACCATTCAGTGGCGCCGACCGAAGATCAACAGTGCTTCGATCATTCAGTTTACTGGCACATTCAACGGTCAGCTTTCTACCGAAGAATTTCGCAACACAGTCAATGAGCCACTCTTGGTAGAAGCTGTGAAATACAACGGAAACAGAGAAATCGCCGACTGGATGACATTCGGTAGCTGAACGCGAACACGCCAAAGCGCTAGCTGTCAACAAAATCCTTTGTGTAGTGACTATGCCTAAACCATCTGGCAGGGTCGCCTCGCCCTTCCGCGGAGCTCTGCGCTCCTTACGTTTTAGAGACTTCAGACTACTTTTTATTGGGCAGGTGATATCCATTTCGGGAACATCCATGCAAGCCATGGCCTTTTCCTGGTTGGTCTTTACCCTGTCTGGTTCAGCATTGAATCTTGGCTTCAACATCTTTCTTTCGGCTCTGCCAACATTGCTTCTCTCATACCAAGGAGGTCGACTGGCTGACCGCTGGAGCAGCAAACGAGTGCTTCTGGTCACTCAGACCATTGCTCTTTCGCTTGCACTAGTGTTGTTTGTGGTGGCAAGCACCGCCACTCTCACACTGCCGATACTGTACTCTTTCACTTTCCTCCAGGGCATTCTCGATGCTCTGGAGGTGCCATCCAGGCAGGTGATAGTGCGTCAGACAGTGCCCGACAAGAGCTATTTGGTAAATGCGCTGAGCCTCACGACTTCCCTCCTTCACATCTCACGCATTGCCGGACCAGCCCTGGCTGCCATGGTCTTGTCTCTCTGGGGAGCACCGATTTGCTTCCTCATCAATGCCATCAGCTATCTGTTTTCGCTATTCACGATTGCTAAAATTCGGGTAGCAAAAGTGCTGTCTCCGGGGGGCATGAGCACCGGGTTCAGGGGCCTTGTGCATAGAGTCTGGAAGCAGCCCTTCACTCGGGCTATGATTCAGCTCTATGTGGTGATGGGTCTGTTGGGTCTTCAATATCTGGTTATCCTCCCGGCCTTCGTCAAGCTGCATCTAGGTCTGGCGGAGGGTGCCTTAGGAACCATTCTGGCATTCTCGGCCTTTGGCTCGTTAACCGCTAGTTTGCTTCTTGCTAGCTTCGCTAATGTCAGACTGCTCTCAAAGGGTATCGGCTTTGCTGAAATCGGCTTTGGTATATCACTCATAGCCTTTGCCTTTGCCCCGAGTCTTTCCTTAGCACTGCTGATTTCTCTTCCGCTAGGACTGTTCCAAACTTTCCTTATGAGCGGTTCTAGTGCCCTCTTGCAGCAGCTAATCAGCGATGAGAGGGTGCGCGGTCGAGTGCTCTCTCTGTTCGTCTTTCTCAGTATGGGAACGGCAGCTCCCGGAGCACTCTTGATTGGCTTGCTCGCCAATGGCTTGGGGCCCTCTTTAGCGCTAGCTCTGTCTGGCGCAATATGCATTGGAGTGGGTAGCAACTTCGTCGTTTCGACAAGAAAGCTAGACGCTCAAAAAGTCGATATTTAAAACGGCTTTGCCACTAACTTCATCACACTATTGCCATGAAATCGAACAAAAAACTGATCCCCCGCACTCTTGGGTCAATGCTCATCACTCTGAGCACCATCGCAACGATTGGTCTCACTGCCAAGCCCACTCTGGCAAGGCCTAGTCTGACAGGCGCAGGCTCAGCAGTTGCAAGCCCAGTGGCAGCAGGCAAAGCTGCCGCGCCAACAACTAAATCGCTGCCTTCCTGCCCTGAAGTCAGAGCCGAGAGCCAAACCAACGGTGATCGCCCTCTGGACGCAAAACCGTTCACTCTCTCAAGCTCCGAACTCTATCAGCTGATTGATGAGAACCCAGCCTGCATTAGCAACGTCGCTTTCGTTAACGGCGAGAGCAAGGTACGAGTTGAACTCGTCAACAAGCAGCGCACCACAGTCACGGTCTCAGAGGCTGGCGGCAAAGAAAATCTTCTGACCAAGCTGGAAAAAGCTGATATCAAATTCCAGACCGTAGAGTCTACCACTGCTCTTTTCGCACAACTCTTGCCGATTTTGCTGTTGCTTGGTTTCATCGGCTATCTGGCTTTTGCTATGTCGAGGCAGAAGAAAGGAGGAATGGGCGGAATTTCGAGCAGGGGCAATTCTCGCTCTGCAGACGGAGTGGCCAATGACAGCATCGCCAAAGTCGGCTTCAAAGACGTGGCAGGCTGCCCAGAAGCGGTCAAAGAACTGCAGCGCATTGTCGAAGGCCACCTCAATGCTTCAGTCTACGCCGAGTTCGGTGCTACGCTGCCCAAGGGGATTTTGCTCGTAGGTCCACCCGGAACCGGGAAGACTCTGCTCGCCAAAGCTGTTGCAAACGAAACCGCAGGCACTTTTGAAGCGGTCTCTGGTTCTGAGTTCGTTGAGATGTTCGTGGGAGTTGGCTCTTCCCGTGTGCGTCAACTCTTCGAAAGGGGGCGCACGCAGACCGCCAAGACCAAACATCCCCACATCATTTTCATCGACGAAATCGATGCTATAGGTCGCCAGCGTGGCACCGGCTTCAGTGGTGGCAACGACGAAAGGGAGCAAACCCTTAACCAGATTCTCACTGAGATGGACGGCGTCCTCAATAATGACGGCATTATCGTCATCGCCGCCACCAACCGCGCTGACATTCTGGACAAAGCTTTGATGCGCCCAGGCCGCTTCGACAGCCAGGTCACCGTTGACCTGCCCGACGCCGCTGGCCGCGAAGCAATCTTCGCCATTTACTGCAAAAATCGGCCACTGGCAAAAGAGGTAACCCTGGCTGGCCTGGCCAAGCGCACCTTTGGATACAGTGGAGCCGAAATCAAAGGCGTTTGCAACCGCGCCCTGGTTATTGCAGCGGAGCGCTACGCTGCTCAGCGTAAAGAGCTAAAGCTCAGTGGTCTGAGCGCAGAAGAGTGCAAGGCTCACCTTGTGAAAGAGGTGACAAACGAAGACTTTGATGAAGCCGTCGACTTCGTTCGCTATGGCAGCAGCGATGCTGACAAGCAATCACGCATGAGGGAGACTGACAAAGTCAACACTGCCTACCATGAGGCTGGACATGCTGTGGCTTCTGTGGTTGCGCCTGAAGCTGACCCCGTGGTGAAAATCACGATCATGCGTCGCTCTATGGCGCTGGGCTATGTGCAAACCATGCCTGACACTGACCGTGTGAGCATCACCAAGCAACAGGCCCTCTCGCGCATTGTCATGGCTATGGCTGGAAGAGCCGCTCAAGAGGTCTTTCTCAACACTGTCGATGCTGGTGCCAGCAACGACTTCAGGCAAGCCTCTGACATGGCTCGTCAGATGGTTAATGCTTGGGGGATGTCGCGCCTCGGTCCGATTTCTGTGGGAGAACAGGCTCAAGGGCCTTTTGGTGGCGGTGGTGGTAGTTCCACTTTTGGTCAAGACCTCGGCAACGAGATTGACCGTGAAGTTCGCTACATCACCAATATGTGCTACAAGGCGGCAGTGTCAATCGTCAAAGCCGACAGCGTGCGTATCGAAACTCTGGTGAAGATTTTGCTGGAGAAAGAGACTGTCTTGGCCGATGAGTGGCAAGATTTGCTCAAGCAGCATCCCTCCGCCATTGATTGGTCAGAGCTGGACCTGCCGCAGACTCAATCGAATATCGAATGAGGCAGAAATGCCAGGGACTTGAAGCTGGAATTGGCCTTCAGGCTGGAATCGGTCTTCATGTAAAAGAAGTGAGGGAGCGCAGTAATTTTTGTGCGCTCCCCTGCTTCCCACCAATAAAAGTTAGCGAAAGAAGCAGTGTCTAAATAATTGCTCTTGGGTATAAACAATAGGCAAAGAGATTTGAGAAATTTTGCTGATAAGGTTTGACAACCATGGCTAGAGAAGACATCGGCGATAAAGGCAGAACGAACCCGCACGGTGCTGACTTTGAAAGTCGCACTTATACTGAAGCGTTAAACGCTACCGTACTCTCTCATCTTCAAGCTGATGCACTTGAGGCGCTGAAATCAAAAAGTGGCCAGTACTCTAGCGAGAGTAAAGCAACTGAAAGAGATGGACAACTTAGAGTCGATACTGTCAATCCTTCTGGTCAGCATGACATCATGTTGCTCAAGACTAAAAATACTTTGCCGGGCGGCAATGTTTTCGCCCCCACTTTCTTGAACAATGTCGAGATAGTCTCATCAGAGCAAGGCAAAGTCAGAGTCGAGACGACAAAAGTAGGGACTAAGTTAAATCGACTCGATCAACTGGTTGACCCTGGAACAGGGCAGCTTTCAATTGAGCAAATTGATGCTAGCGGCAAGACAATTAGGAAATTTGAGCCTGCGGTGACTAAAACAAGGCTTGACGAAAAGTATAGAGATGTACGCGATCAATCAGGGCAGTTAATGAGAGTCACCGAGCCCGCCGGACAAAGAGCAAATTGCGAAGTACCTTATAGTGGTACGAACAGATGCAATTATATTTTGCGTGATCAATCAATAGCCAAGACTCTTGGAGCTACTGGTGATTCTGTCGCCCTCGAAGTGACTATACAAGAGCAACAGAGAAGAGATGAGCGGGGTAAACGGATTGCTCAGCTACTCGATGTGAAGGTCATGGTTCGAACTCTCGATGGTCGTATGTTAGCTACGATTGATCAAGAAGTTACCATGAATGCCAAAGGTGAAATCACTGACGTCGATACAAAGGCTAAAAAAACTAATAAGTAGTATGCGGTACTAAAAAAAAATAGCTTTGTTAAACTACGGCATATAATAGAAAGCGGCACCGAATACGGTGCCAAGGCTTTTTCTGCCCTGTGGGAATTTTACGAATGCACAGACATGGAATCGTAACACTTTAAAATGCAAAATCTCCCTACGTTTCGCAAGGAGAAGGACATGAACGAGCTGCACAGCGATAAGCTAGGAAATCCTAATAGCAGACTGCTTAACACCATTATTAATGATGCTGTTAAAGATAGAATTACTGGTACTGATGGCGACGCTAACGCTCATGTTCAAGCATCTCTAAAGGCCCACGAGAAACTTGTCAATGATTCAACAAAACCACCTGTAGTATCCGAGAAATCAAAAGCTAACTCTCCTCTGAGTGCATTTACTGAGTCATTCACATCCTCTGTTCATAATATGGCTTTTGCTGGTGTTCAGATAGCTCGAGAAGCAACTGGCAATAAAGAGCTGCTTAAAGACTTTAAGCCCGCACAAATGTCGCACGAGGCCAACATTGGCACTGGCAATTGGCTAGCTCAACAACTTGGAAGCGGCGCGGCCTTCGCCATACCCATGGCGGCAACAGCCTTTCTCACTCGTGGTCGCTCTTTGGGTGCGGAAAGTAGCGCTGCTTTTAGCGGCATAAAGGCAGCTGCAGCTAGCGGAGCAATAACAGGATTTGCTTTCACGCCTACCCTAGACAGTAAAGGTGAGGCCACTACAGGCGGTGAATTCTGGCAGAAGAAAGCACTGCAGACCGGAAGTATGTCGCTTGCCTTCGCCACCATGGCGGGGGTAGACAAAATGCATATCGGCAAAGCCATATTGCCGGGCTCAACTGTTGGGATTAGTGCAATCGGAAGCCGCATAGTACAACGCGGCATGGATGGAGCATTTGCCGGCTATACAGCAGGGATTGTAGACACCAGCATTCAAAGTGGATTCAAGGCCGACCTAGGCACTCTGAACCAGTCTGGTATCAAATGGGCCGCTGCTGGTGCCCTATTTACTGGAGCTGGCGAGGGTCTGAAGCCAAGTAATTTTGTCGCCGCTAAAGGTAAGTTACCTGAATCTCTGACCAACACGACTAATGCACCCGAAGTCGTCGCTACTGGTCCGAATACCTCAGCTCTTGCACGTATTGGCATGAGCTCAGAAGTTTTGGCTAGTAGAGGAAAGAGCGGTTCTCCAGCTGGTATACAAGGCAGACCATTTAGCGGCGGAGAAGGTTATGGCTCTAGGCCTGAAATAGTTACGAGTCGCGGCCCTGGCAGACAGCCTCCATTTAGACAAGAGGCACCAACTCCTCCGACTGGCAGAGGGATGGGGACAAACGGCGGTAAAGGCGGTCGAGAAGTCAGCAGAGGACAAGGTACAGGAGGGACAGGTGAGCGAAAGGAAGGAAACTCAGGCAAACGGCTAGAGTGGCTAGCTCAGAATAAAGTCGGCAACGGCGGAACAAACAAGTCCGGAGCTGAACAGTCAGTAGAAGCTGGTAGGAGCACCGCAGGCGGTGCTAAGAACTCGGGCGGCTTTGGTCGCGACAAAGCGGGGACAAGGGCAACTAAAGCCGCTGCTGAAAATCCGATTCAGGCCGAAGTAACAAAGCCTGCACCAGTTGCAGTTCCACCTGAAGTCACCAAGCCTGCACCAGCTGCCATTCCACCGGTAGAAAGACCAGCGCAAAATCCAGTTGCCGGTGCCACAGTGTCAGAAGCAAGAGGCACAGCAATTGTAAAGGCCGGGGAGCCCGAAACCGCGATCACTAGACCAGACGCAAAAGGCACAGCAATCGTAAAAGCTGGGGAGCCTGAAACAACTATCACCATACAAGAACCGCAAGCCACGCGTGAGCCTAACACGCTGACTGGCGTAAGCAACTTTGGCGAATTGCCAGCGGCAAGAACTACCGTTGACAAAGGAGTGCCGAAAGCCGAAGTCTCACCTACGCCAGTGGAGGTACTGACACTAAAACCCGCACCTGTTAGAAAGCCTAACAGCTCCAATCTCGACGCCGTAGCAGTATCTAATGTCGTGAGACCTGAAGCTGTTGTTGCCACTCCGAAAGAAGTAAGAGCAAAACAAATTCCGCCGGCGACAGACAGCCAAGCGGTAATACCACAGCCTCCAGCTAGGCCTGTGCTTTCGGCCGAGTCAGGGGCAAAACAAAACATTGGATTGGAGGCAACACAGACACAACCAAAAGGCAAAGCTTCTGAGAGCACGGTGCAGGTTGCTGAAGTGGTAGAAGTAACAACTCCTACCCAATCGAGGCTCGCTTCAGCTGAACCTAATGGTGTGATCAAGGCTAGCGATCGGCCAGTGTCAGAAATAACAGTTAACGTCACCGCAACACCAGTTGGTGAAAGGATAGTCGAGCGAACAATTGAGAAGCAGGGTAGCGGTAATTCCGAAATGCCGTCATTGTCTGGAAGTGCCATAAGGCTCGAGAGACCTTTCCTGCTAGAAGGAAGCATGGTTTCTCCCAAGCAAGTTGGGACGCAACTAAGGCAAGCTGCAATTGACAGTATTGCTGCAGGTAGACAAGTAATTAATCAGGCTGGTGACGCACTTAATGCCGCTAAAGTAAACATAACTGACACAGTAGGGCGCGGAACGGAAGCATTAATCACTCAGGCACAGACCGACCGTGCTCTGCGATTGAAAGCGGTTTCAGAGAAAGGGCGAGAGGGGTCTCTAAACCTAGCTCAAGCTGGACGTAGAATAATTGACTCAACCGGAAAGACTGTTGAAAATGTAACTACTTTCAAAGCAAGTGAGATAAAGGAATTACCTAACGCCCTTGAGGCGAGAAAAGGCATCTGGGACGCTAAAGCCTCAGAGATGGCTGACGCTGCTCAAGCAAGAATTGCAGGTGTAAGAAAAGAGGCTATTACATTTGCCTCAGATTGGAAACAGAGAGCAAGAGACACTAGGGCTAATTTGGCTGGGGTCGAGGCCAGTGTAACGGCGGGTGGCAGCTCGGCCATGACTAAGTGGGAAGGAAAAGTAAATCGCGCCTTGATTGTTGACGAAGGCGTGAGAAAACTCCTTGAAGTGCCTGAAGGAGCTGTTTGGTCTCGCAAGGTAGAAGCTGGCAGAACGCGAGATGAAGTCGCCAGAAATTATCTAATTGAGAAGGGAACTGAAGCTACAAACTTCACTTCTGATGCAGTTAGATTCTTGAGCCTGCAAGATATTAAACTTCGCCGGACCTTAGGCAATGCGGTCAACTCTGCTCTAGATGGTGCAGAGACTTTTGTCGCCGGTGGACCAGAGAGGCATGCTTGGGCAACTGGTCGTCTTGTCGATTTCGTTAAAGCCAGAGTCGAGGGGGATGTGGCCGCTCGAGCCAAAGTAGCTAATTGGTTTGGAGAAAAGTTAGGCAATCTGAGACGGGGTATAACAGACGGCACCAATCAAGATGCCCAATCGCGCAAGCAATTAGAGATCACCGCTAACGATCTGCAAGCAAAGAGCAATGGTGCGCGTCCTGTCAGCGACCAAGTTAGCCAACAAGTGATCAAAATAAAAGAGAAAGCTACTCCTGTTGTTGCCGAAACAGCAACACAATTGCAGAACAGCCTAATGGTCAGCATCGAAAGGGCAAGACAAGCATGGATTGATTACAACAATCCAAAAGCTGCAGTATCAGCAACAGGTAAAACCGAAGTGCTAGCTCTCGCTCCTTCTGAAGCAGCAAGTTTGCCTGGCTCAATTGCTCATGGTTCACCGAAAGAGTTGGCCTTTATGCCCACAGGCAATGCCGGAAGAGACATGAGCAACCCCACCTCAGCTTTCCTTCGGGATCGAAAAATTACAACGGAAGTCGAGGCCCAATTGAAGCCTCTTGCTGCCGAGGCCATGCCGTTAAGAGTGGTGGAGCTAAGAAAACTTTTTTCAGAAAACGGAATTTCTCAGAGCGAGGGTGGAAAAACAAAAAGTAAAGCCACGATGCTTAGCGACCTGAAAGAAAGAATTGAGTCAGGGACAGCACTAACAGAGGGTGGCAAGCCGATTAGCGCAGCAAGAGAAGCTCAAATACTTGAAGCAGCCAATAAAGCTTAGCTCAAACGATAACTTGAGCTAAATGCTAACTCAAGCCAAGCGCTACCTTAACTCAAACGCCGTCTTAACCTCGCCATAACCCGCTGATGGTAAGGCTTTTCATGCTCAAATAGGCGTAGCTGCGCTATGCCTATTTGAGCATGTTTTCCGAGAATTATCATCTTGTAATATCAAAGCTTGTTCTATTTTGACAACTGGCTTTTACTTGAACGCCGGGGATGATCTCTCATTCTTGGCCGTTCTGCAACTGTTGCCAATAGTATGCGATTTCTCTCTCTTACGTTTTGTTTTTTGTATTCAAATTGCTAGTCTCATACTATCTTTTTCCCATTCCTTTCATAACCAGGCCACCACCCACTTACCAAATCTGTATTTCAATTCAAGTATCAACTTTAGTTTCTTCATGAAACTCAGCTCTCGTGAACTCGATTGCTGACTTTTTGAAATTATAAATCTGGAGACCCCCCATGCTGACTTCACTGGTTAAGAGTGTTGTTGCCAGCCTTTGCCGCGGTAGCAATCAAGATGAAATATTTGCAGTCAAGCCCTACTTGCAGCTTGGCAGTAATTCGGACGAATTTACACTGCTTTGGTTTAGCGCTATTGGCAGAAAATATTGGACGGCAGAGTATAGAATTGGCTCTAGTACCCCATGGACAGCTGTTGACGGCAAGATCGGGAAAAAGAAAAAAGTAAAACTCAATGGTCTTTCGGTAAGAAAGTTTTCTGTCGCTCTGCCAATGAACAGCTCAGCGCTTGCTGAAGATCCGCAATATCGAATTCTAATTGATGATGTGCCAGTCTTTAGCAGCAGTTTTCGCATTCCTAAAATCGTCGATCAAAGCAAAGTTGTCGTCTTTGGTGACTTCGGCGATGGTAATCAGGCCGCTGCAGAAGTTGCTGCGGCTGTGCATCAAAGAAACCCAGAAATGATTGTTCTTGCCGGAGACCTGGTCTATGATCACGGTAGAATCTCTGAATATCTCAAGTACTTCTTTCCCGTTCTCAATGCCGATGCTATTCACAAAGATATCGGTGCACCAATTTTGCGCTCGATTCTTACTGTTGCAGCAGCTGGAAATCACGATGTTGGTATGCCCAAACAAAGTGATAGGCTCGACGACAAACTTTTCACGGACCTGTTTGGATATTTCTTGTTTTGGCAAGGCACCAGTAATGGCCCTCGTTTAAAACGCGAAATCATCAAATCTATGATTGGCAAACGCAAGAAGGCCAACCAATTGCTAGCTGATTATGGCAAGTCGTTTCTTCAGCAGACCAACTTTTCGTTTGATTGGAAAGATCAACACTGGATAATTCTTGACGCCAACAAATATGCTGATTGGAGCTATCCTGAAATGCAGGACTGGTTGGCCAAAGATCTTGAATCCGCTCGCTTGCAAAATTGGAAGTTTGTCGTATTTCATCAACCGGGCTTTAATAGCGACAAGAAGTACTTCCAGGAACAGCGAATGCGGCTCGTTTGCCCGATTCTGGAGGCTGGACAAGTTGACATTGTCTTTAACGGGCACTGCCACTTTTATGAGCGGCATCGTCCTCTCCGTTTCAGACCTGATCATAATGAGCCTTTGACAAACGGCACTGTGCCTGGAGAGTTTATCATTGACTATGAGTTTGACGGTATCGTTAATACTCACCCTAAAGGTGTTCTCTACGTAGTTACTGGCGCCAGCGGTAAGCTTGTAAGCCTTGAAGCCAAGCCAACTGAAGGCACCCTTTGTGCCTCATCTGTGGTACTTATCGATCAAGAGCACTCATTTACTGAGCTGACTTTTGCCGATAACTATCTTTGTCTCAATCAACTAGGCCTTGATGGTTCGGTGATCGATTCTGTGCGGATAGACAAGTCTTAGTTCAGGTTTTGGCGATCGCCTAGAAACCTGAATTGCATTTTCCTATAAAGGACAGACACCTGTCCTTTTTTTTCTAAAACTAATTAGTTGACCGGTCTATTTGCTTCTGCTTTATTACAAAGTGAGTGGCAAAACCCATATGTTTCCATCTAGTGACATCAATGCAGTCGATACTTTTTGACTCTCGTCATGAGTAGCCGAGCTCATGGCCGAAATATTGTATCCCCGCACCATTCCCTTTCTCTCTTCCCAGGAAGAATTTGCTGCATAACTGTTCATTTGTTCTTCTACCATCTGCGTGGCCAAAGTCACATCTCCTGTTTTAAATGCTAGGTTCATATAACGCAGATAGAATAACTGCCCAGCATCGCCTGAAATTCTATGCATGATATCCCAAACGCTATTCTCAATCTTCATATCAGAGTTCGCATCAGCGGTCTGCTCGCGCAGTG
>CALRJJ020000048.1:0-13542 GCA_943367505.1 Flavobacterium psychrophilum
GACTTCTCTGGCATGAAGCTTACACTTGCCACTCCCAGTGGTGTCATATCTTTCTCGACAAAATTGACTGGTCGCTTCAACCTTTACAACATCATGGCTGCCATGGCAGTCTGCATGGGCGAAGGACTAGAAAAAGAAGCAATAGCTGAAGCCTTAACAGACTTCAGTGGTGTTTCTGGTCGCTTTGAAGTCGTGCCACCTCCACCTCATTTGGCAGCCCAAGACCGTTCGCCTCTATGTATCGTTGACTACGCCCATACTCCTGACGGCTTAGAAAACGTACTCAAAGCCGCTCGGGCTCTAGTTCCCGAAGATGGCAAACTAATAGCCGTATTTGGCTGTGGCGGAGACCGTGACTCATCGAAACGCCCTCAGATGGGCGAAATCGCTGAGAACCTGGCCGACGAAGTGGTGGTGACTTCAGACAATCCACGTTCTGAAGACCCGCAGCAAATCATCGCCGACATCTTGACCGGCATCAAGCGTCTCAAAGGCGTCACTGTAGAAGCCGACCGCGCTAGAGCCATAGAAGCGGCCGTACTGGCCGCCAGCCCGAAAGATGTCATTGTAGTAGCGGGCAAAGGCCACGAAACCTATCAGATCCTGAAAGACTCAACCATAGACTTCGATGACCGCAAAGAAGTAGCAAAAGCCCTCGAACAGCGCTTCGAAACCCTCAAGAGCAAGTAGTTTTACAAGCTTTACAGCCTTGCGTGCCATATAATCTATAAGGTTGACGGTCTAGATCTAATGCATTATTGGGAGCGCTCTTGGGCATCAGCTTTCACATAACGTCTGTAAGAGAAGGCACTCTCTTCAATGTGATGCAATTTCTCAGCCTTGAGAGAGTGACTGGTGTTCTCTCGATAAAATTCGGCCGCCAAATTCCTGAAGTTACCATTTACTTTGTTGCCGGAAATATCACCACCGCTGAATTTGGCGCCCTAGTCGGAGATGGCGTTCTCGACATGCTGCTCTGCCAAGAATTTGCTGTCAAAGAAGTTGCCTTTGCCCCCGGGCGCATCAATCAGGTAAACGAACAAGCCATCATTGTGCGCTCGACAAATATTGCCTCTGTACTTTTGAACGTCTCTAAAGATGTCGACAAATGCGAGTCGAGGCCCTTTATTTATGGGCTTCTTCCTGTTAATACAACCTTTGGACAGACCGCTCCTTCAATTTTGCACATATTGCATGACTTTGATTTGTGGAAGGTTGAACTATCCCAAGCACCAAAAGGCGATCGCGACAAGAAAGCACCGCTAAAGCAATGTCGCCTAATTCACAGAGCTCTCTCTCAAGGTGTGATTAGCTATCAGCGTCCGCTCGTTTCAGTAAAAATGCTCAAGCCACTGCTAACACTGCTTGACCCATTAACCGAAAAAGAATCAAATAACTTACGCGGCTACCTGCGCAGTCTATTGCCCCATCCGAAAGCCACACATCTATCTATCGAACGTTTCTACGCTTTTGCCAGTGCTATCGAATCTATTGCCCAAAGGCGCTCTAGTGAAGTCGGAGAACGGGCTCGTCGAGCTATCCATGCCTTAATTCAGAATGCCACAAAAATGAGTTCTGGCAATGCTACAGACATTGGTGAAACCACTCATGTCTAGCCTTAGCGATAGTTCTGAAAACAAAAATGATAACGATATAGCCAGCCAGAAAAAGGCAGAGCGTCCTGATTCTGACGAACGAGTGGCAGAGCAATCATATGAATTTCGCAGCGGTAGCCACGACTTTGAAAACCGCATGCACAAGTTCAATATGACCTTCTTAAGAGCGCTGGCTAAGCCAATTTTGCCAGCTGGCTACTGGTCGAAGAACCGCTACACTAGACACGATGAAAAGACTCCTATCAATCTCACTTTCGATGACGGCCCAAATCCTGCCACAACTAGAGAACTACTGGTGGTGCTAGAGGATGAAAAAGTAAAAGGCACGTTCTTCTTCATCGGTGAGAATATTAGGCTCTACCCAGAGCTTGTGGAAGCCGTATACAAAGCTGGTCACATTATCGGCAACCACTCCATGACCCATACATTTTTGCCAAACCTAACGCGTAAGGCTGTAGAAAAAGAAATTGATCAAACCAATCAATTGATTACCGATATTATTGGCACTGGCCCCACCCTATTTCGTGCCCCTTACGGCATCATGGACAAACGCTGCGCCGAAGCCTTAAAAGAGCGCCGCATGTCAACAGTTTACTGGGGCGCCATGGCCGACGACTTTCGCCCCATTGGCGAAGATGCTGTAGTCTCGCGCATCATGAAACAAATCCCCGGAAACGAGCTGGTAGTCTTGCATGAAGGGCGACATCCCAGCCAGTGCATCAAGTCTACGAGAGAAATTATCAGGCGCAGTAAAGACCTTGGTTTTACTTTTGAGCCGATTCAATAATTAAGGGTTTATGGTTTTCGAGCGGTTACAATTTTGATCTCGCAAAAAGAGGTCAAAATGCTCGATTTTCGCCCCCCGTTAGAAAGCCCTGCCCTAATCTGGTATGTAAATCTGGTTTTGCCACTTTACATGAAGCTGAAGCTGCACGACACCAGAGTGACTATAAAAGAGGGTGCCCTCGAGCGCTTCGCCAAGCTTAAAGGCAAGCACGCCATGATTTGCCCCAATCACTCCAACCGCCACGACCCACAAGTTGTCGGTATGTTTGCCAGAGCTGCCGGCGAGCATTTTAATTTTGTTGCCGCCCGCGAAGTATTCGACTATGACAATGGTGCCAACGGTTGGTGGCTACAACACCTGGGTGTGTACTCAGTGGTGCGCGGAGCTGCCGATCGCGAATCGTTTAAAACCACTCGCCGAATTCTTTCTGAAGGTCGTAAAAAATTAGTGCTATTTCCTGAAGGCGAACTATCAAGACAAAATGATACCGTCATGCCCCTTGAATCAGGAGCAGCACAAATGGCTTTCTGGGCCATGCAAGATATGGAAAAAGGTGGTGCCAAAATTGGCCCAGGAGAAGACGAGAAAACTGTCTACATTCAGCCGATCGCCATGAAATATACCTATCCCTATGACGTCTCTAGCTCCCTGCGCGAAACTCTAAAGACCCTCGAAAACAAGCTGGGCATCGTATCTCCCGAAGACTTTAGTTTCTACAATCGCATGCGTGCTCTTGCCGAAAAAATGCTCGGCACCATAGAGAAAGAATATGGCATTACGACCAATGCACAACCACCACTTGGTATGAATGAAAGATTGAAAGCGCTGCGCAGACACATTTTAAATAATCTCGCTCGCATTCTTGAAATTGACCTACCGAAAGACGCTCGCGATTTAGAATGTGTGCGCATTCTTCGCAATAAGCTGGATGACTTCATTTTCGAAGACGAAAAGAAAATGACCGAATACGAACGGCATGTACATGAAGAGAAACAGCGGGTCTACAAAAGCTATTACCGAGATCTCAATCGCGTAGTTACTTTCATTTGTATCTACGATGGTTACGTCACTGAGCACATGACTCAAGAGCGCTACTCAGATGTAATCGAACGCATGGAAATCGAAATCTTTGATGGTGACCCGACTATTAAGGGCCCGCGTGAAATTCTGATAGACGTAGGCGAAGCAATTGATTTAAGTGTCTATTATGCTGATTTCAAAAAAGAGAAAAAGGCAACCATCGCCAAAGTAACTGATTTGATTTTCTCTGAAATCTCAACCATGTTAACTAAGCTAGACGAAGGGCGCACGCACCGATTTATTGACGCTAAAACTCTGGTTTAAAATCGGTTTTAAAATCTGAGTCTGAAATTTTCATTTTTCTAAAATCGCCATAGGGGTACCCGAAAAAAATAGTTGTATATGCAACTATTTCCGCACCAGACAGCTAGGCTTCCCATCTTTGAAAATAGTTGTATATGCAACTATTTTCAAAATAGACAGACCCAAAGCCTGAAATTTGAGTTTTGGGCCTATTTGAGTTTAGGTTTTGAAAGATGAAAAACAGAAATGATAAAAGCAAATCTGAGAAGCTAATCTGCAATAAAGTCTACAAAGAAATTTTTGAAAATTGCACCTGCATGCACATTCGAAAAACCGCTCGAGCAGTCACGCAGTATTATGACGCGACCCTGGCTCCCGCAGGAATAACCAGTACCCAGTTGACACTTTTAGTGCAAATTTGCCTCTCTCAGTCAGCGGCCCAAAAGGATATTTGCGACGCCCTAGGAATGAGCCCGTCGTCTCTGACACGTACTCTAAAACCACTGTTTGAACAAGATCTGATCGAAAACGAAACTGGCATCAACCAGAAGACTAAACACCTAATTCTCACAGATCGCGGCCAGCTTACTCTGAAACTAGCAACACCACTATGTCAGCAAGCCCAAGATGATCTACTGGCCAGAGTTGGAGAAGAAGAATGGCAAGATTTGATTGACAAACTCGCAGTTGTTCCTCAGGTACCAACGGTAGTTGCAGACTAGTTAGTAGTGCCTTACTTGACTAAATTCTTTAGCTGATTGGTGGCGCCACGTTTCATCAGCTCTGTCATGCCTCTTTGCATACCTTGATTGACCAAATTATTGATAGCGCTAGATGCACCTGCTGGCGCGGCGGCAGCGGTTGCCGGAGCGGCCGCACTACCAACAGTAATAGCAGCAGCACCAGAATTCATAACAGCTGCAGGTGCACC
Source organism: Flavobacterium psychrophilum (assembly GCA_943367505.1). Lineage (GTDB taxonomy): Bacteria > Cyanobacteriota > Vampirovibrionia > Obscuribacterales > Obscuribacteraceae. Next base: position 4,658 of record CALRJJ020000048.1, read on the forward strand.
AACAGCAGATGAGGCCGTAGCTGCGGGAGCAGCAACAGCTGCAACGGAAGCGCTGGGACTGAGAATCATGTTGCCTTTGCCGGTGACCATCAGGTCATAAACCTTGCCATTAGCCTTGTCAGTTACTTGATACTGACCAGCGGCCATAGTGGTTGTTCCGACTTCTGTCGGTCCGGTCAAAGCTGGAGGTGACGCTTGAGCAGAGGCAGGCCCTTGCTGTAAGACGTTGAAGGAAACAGCGAAGGAAACGGCTAAGGCAACTTGTAGCAATTTACACATATAAAAACTCCCCAAACAACTACCTGTTTGATACCCACCGATAAAGAACGAATCACTCCAGCCGACAGATTTAAAGCGACAGCGAAAGCAGAACCAGAACCGAAAGCAGAACAGGAACTGCTAGCAACCCCAAAGTAACAATTAGAACCTGGGCAACATTGAAACAAATGGCACCCATGTACAGATTAAGAAAAACTTCTATAAAGGCCTCGCAATCTTCTCTTAGCAACCCTACCAAACGATGGTAGGATAATGGTTTGCTTTTAAGCTTAACAATTTGGTGGCAGCACGGTAAATTATGCAAAAACTCGCTCTTATTGGCCTCGGTGCCTCCGGCCTCTTCGCTCTCAAAGAGTTGGCTGGTGCAGACATTGAAGTACACGTCTTTGACGTTGGTCCAACCTACGAGAAGCGCTATGCCTGCCCCATCGACCAGGGCAAACTGACCGTATGCCCGCCCAAAGCTTGCAGTTACTGTGCCCCAGGCCAGTCAGCTGGCAGCTGGAACGACTTCAAAGTAATACTTTCAGCCTCACCGGTAATCGGTGGGCGACTTTATGACTTGGTCGGCGAAGCTGAACTGCAAAAGCGCCTAGACATGGTCAGAGCTACAATCTTGCAGCATGCACCTTGCGAAATACCAGTTGTTAAACCCAATAGCGAAGATCTTGACTGGATCAAGAAGAAAGCCACTATGGCTGGCATGGTCTACCACTATCAAGAACTTTTGCACTGCGGCTCAGACAATGCCCCAGCCATCAACACCAGCATTCTCAATGAAATTAAGGCCAAGGGCTCGAACATAGTCTTTCACTTTGACAAGAAAGTGGTTTCAGTTGCCCGTCGCAACGAGAAATTTGCTGTGCGTTCAGACCGCTATCGCAAACCGGAAGAGGAAGTCGAAGACACTTTCGACATGTGCATTGTCTCGGTTGGTCGCGGCGGAGCAGCCTGGCTCACCCAACAAGAGTTTTATAAAGCTCTCGATATTAACCCTGGCCAAGTCGATATTGGTATCCGCGTTGAAACCAGTGCCTTCTTCACAGAAGAAGTCGATAAGCGCTTCTACGAGCCGAAGCTCTACTACAGAAGTCGTCACTCTGGCGATGTGGTGCGCAACTTCTGCTCGAACCCGAAAGGCTTTGTCACTCCAGAAAACCACCGCGACTATGTGCTGGTTAATGGCCACTCGAAGATGTACGAAAAGTCTGAGAACAACAACTTTGCAGTGCTGGTCTCAAAAACATTCACCAGACCGTTCAAAAACCCGCAAATGTATTCGCAAACTATTGCTAAAATCGCCAACATGCTTGCTGGCGGCGGCCCACTAGTTCAGCGCTTAGGCGACCTCAAAGCGGGCAGAAGAACGAAGTCTCTCACTAACAATTTGATCAAACCGACACTAGAAGCTGAATGCGGCGATATTTCCCTAGCCTATCCGCACCGCATTTTGGAAAGCATCATCGAGTATCTCGATGCACTCGATAAGATCTGCCCTGGAGTGGCTGGCGAATCAACTCTGCTCTATGCTCCTGAGTGCAAGAGCTATCCTGACTCAATTTCAGTGAACAAGAATATGGAAACCAATGTGCCCAACCTCTTCATCATTGGTGATTCTAGCTCGTGGACACGCGGTGTAGGCCAAGCAGCAACCAGCGGTATTCTTGCCGGTGAAGGTGTGCGCCAGAAGCTCAAAGTCGGCATGCCCGGGGTTTCTAAGCTAGTTCCTGTAAGCTAAATTTAAGACCCTAATCCCGCCAGAGAATCTCGGTGGTATCGTCGCTGTCGTCGTCATCGAGAATCAGCTTGCGCTGCAGTGCGGCATAGCGCGCTACCAGTTCAGCTACTTCTGGATGCTCTGCACCTAGGGCTTTTTCGCTAACACCAAGGCCCCAACGGTAGAGGCGGTCAGCTTCGCTAAAGTTTTCTTGTTCTTCATAGAGATGAGCCAAGCGGCGCAGAGCCTTGGCTACAGTGGGGTGATCATGACCCATATTCTCCTGAATAATCTCAACGGCCCGCCAGTAAAGCGGCTCGGCTTCGGCGTATTTCTCCTGGTCGTGATAAACCTCTGCCAACGAATTAAGCACCTCAGCCACGTGCATGTGCTTAGGGCCCCAGTCTTTGGTGCGAATCTCAAGCAATGACTGATAGAGGGGCTCGGCCTGGTCGTACTTGCACTGTATATGGAAAAGCAAAGCTAGATTGCTTAGAGTCTGGGCCGTGCTGGGATGCTGCAAACCAAGTACGGTCTGTCTTATCTTTAGAGCGCGCCAGTGAATCTTCTCTGAGCGGGCGAAATCACCGAGCATGCGGTAAAGCTCAGCTTGATAGTTGAGCACGGTAGCGACACTGGGATGGTCCGGCCCCCAAGTCTCTTCGAACATACGCACAGCTCGGGTATAGAGCGGTTCAGCCTGTTCGTACTTACCTTCGGCATGGTAGAGCAAAGCTAGATTGTGCAAGTAGGGACCAATAGAGGGATGGTCTGGTCCAAGCACCGACTCACGCTTGGCTAGAGCCCTCTGGAACAGCGGCTCAGCGGCATTGTATTTACCGTGGGCGCGCAAGAAATCAGCCAAATTACCAAGCATAGTGGCCACTTCAAGCGGATCTTGCTGCTCTGAATCTTCACTCTCATAAATCGTTAGAGCGCGGCGCAGAAGCGGTTCCACCGACGAATACTTGCCCTGGGCACGGTAAACCGCTCCCATTTCAGTTAGGCAATCAGCCACGGGCTTACTCTCTTTGCCGTGGGTGCGTTCAAACAAATCGAGGGCCTGCTTGAGAAAGGCCTCCGACTCTTTGAATTTTCCTTGTACCAAATAAAGTTCGCCCATCTTAGCGGAGATGCGAGCCACGCCTATTTCAGCCAATTGAGCATTGTCACCCACGAGGGCATGATCGGCTGCTGTCTCAGAACTCTCCACCGCTGTTGCTGCAGAACTTTCCGATGCTACTGATGCCGAAGTTTCTGAAGCTACATTTTCCGAAGCCGTATTTGCCGCTACTGAACTTTCCGACGATGCAGTCGCTGCAGCAACTTCAGCCGGTTTAGCACCTTCTTGAAGCTCTTTACGAGCTTCCATCAGGGCTTTCTGAAAAAGCTTTTCGGCATCATCATAACGACTAAGGCCAAGAGCCTTACTGCCGGCCGTTAAGTAGGTTTCCCAACCGATCGTTTCCTGCGTCGCATCCATGAGGTGAACCGTAATCTCTGATCTGTAAGTCGCTCCAAGATTTTAGCATCATGCCCAACCACCCGGCGGCCGCTAACACATAACTATCTTCGGTTAAGTTGTTCCAGTTAACCGCCAACACTTTACAAATTGTCTGCCTGGCCGCCCGATGGGGAACAGACAAATATAAGATTGGAATATCCACCCATCTTCGTGAGGAAAAACATTGACGCCTCAAACATCAACCGAAGCAAGCAATCAAGATCAGACAGACAAGCAAGTACAAAAGCTGGTAACTGGCCTGGAGCAAGATCAGCTTCCAGTCGGCTCTATGCAAAAGGAAACCAAGCAAAAGAAAACCAAGCCCAACAAATTTCACTGGAAAGAAATCATCAAGGCAGTGGTTCAGCTCTATTTCTTATACGTTGCCCTGAGTCTGCTCTTGCTATACGTCTTTAAAGACGCGGCAGTGTTGCACCCGATGTATGACGTCAGCTGGAAACCACAACTGAGCAAACTTGACCAGCTTTTCAAAACAAAAAGTAGAGAAATTAAAATCCCGCTACCGAACCTAAGCAAAGACACCGGTCTGGAAAAGCCCAAAACTTTGGCTGCTTTGTTAGTAGAAAAACCAAGCGACAAAGTCATTTTGGTGTCTCATGGCAATGCTGGAAATATCGGCCACCGGGTAGGCTTAGCCTCATTGCTCGTCAACAGTGGCGCCTCAGTCTTTCTCTATGACTACCAAGGCTTTGGCGAAAGTGGTGGCAGTGCCACCTGCGCCAACGCCCTCAGCGATGGTCTAAGCGCCTACGACTATGTCGTCAACACCTTGCACTACAAGCCAGAGAACATCATTGTTTACGGCGAATCAGTGGGTTGTGGTGTCACCACAAATATCATGAAAAATCGCAAAGTGGGAAAAGTAATTCTGCAATCAGGTTTCACTTCTTTGGTGCAAGCAGCACGAGACAAGCTCTTCTTTCTCTGGGTCTTACCGCCAAATTTAGTGCCCGAACCAAACTTCGATAACTTGAGCGCCGTGCAAGAAGCTCATCCACCAATATTGTTTATGCATGGAGACAAAGACACAATTTTGCCTTTTAGCTACTGTGAAACGATGTACAGCAAGGCCCTTCCACCCAAACAGATGTATACCTGTCATGGTGAGGGTCACAACGACATCGGCCTAATCAATGCAGCAGGCTACGTCGGTGCAGTGAAACAATTTGTCAATCAGCCTTAGCTTACAGGTTTAGACCACAGGCTTAGATGACAAATTCAGGCACAATTAGCTCGTCGTAAATGCCAGTGTCCAAGGCCTTTTGGAAGAAGAGGCGAACTGCTTCACGCCCGCGTTCGCCGCAATCAACAGTCAAGTCATTAACATACATGGTGACAAACTTATCGGCTGTTGCTTCGTCCATATCACGAGCAAACGACATGGCATAATGAAGCGCCTCTGTACGATTTGCCAGGGCATACTGCACCGAACTTTTAAAGATTGTCGCAGCCTCATGCATCATCTCTTCGCCGAGATCTTTGCGCACAGCATTGCCGCCCAACGGCAGTGGTAGTCCAGTTTCAGCCTGCCACCAAACGCCAAGGTCAACCAGCTTGGTCAATCCCTCTTGGGCATAAGTCAATTGGCTTTCATGAATAATCAAACCAGCTCCGACTTTTCCACTCAAAACCTGTTCTACAATTTGGTCGAAGGGAACGGCCACTACATTTAACTCAGGAATGCCCAAGCTGCGCTGCCAGAGCCGCACTGTGAGGTAAGCTGAAGTCTCTTTACCGGGAATGGCCACGGTCATATTTTTCAAATCATCGATAGTGGTGCCTGGCAATGCCACCACCATTGGTCCATAATTTTCGCCCATACTAGAGCCGCAGCACATGAGCTTGTAGATATGGCGAACGCTAGGATAAGCAGCAAAAGAGATAGCAGAGACTTCATAGCGACCCTTGAGAGCTTCCAGGTTGAGAGACTGAATGTCATTCATCACCTGATTGACTTTGATTCCGCCAGTTTCAACTGCCCCTTTGTGCAAGCCATAGAACATGAAAGCATCGTCAGTATCGGGGCTATGGGCAATCGTTAACTCTTGAATCTTCGTGTCGGTGGCCATCTCAAGTGCTCCCCCTAATTAATGTCGCGCAAGAGTTGCTCTTTCATGGGCTTCCTGCAATATGAATTTTGCACCTTTTATGGACCAAATGGTATGAGCAATTTCAAAGGAAGGCTTGATTAAATACTGTGGTAGTCTCATCAGCCGCCAGAGTAATCATTAAAACTTGATAGGAGATAAGCATGAAAGTCTTAGCATCACTGGCTCTTGCCGTGATATCACTAACCAGCGCCGCTGCCGTCCAAGCAGCTGACAAAAAAGCTGAATTGTATCCCAAAGTGTACGACGCCAATTACGAATGTGTTTCAGCTGCAGGCAAAACCGAAATGCGCTTGACCTCTGACGGCAAAGGCAAGCTGCGCTCGGAAAGCAAGGGCCCTTCTTTCAAAGTAGTCTCAATCAGCGACTACCCCGGCAAAATCTGCTATTCGATCATGGAAGCTCAAAAAATGATCACAAAAATGCCTCTTAAGCAAGGCTACGAAGGCAATATGGACGCAGAGACCGCCAAAAAGAAGAACGCCAAAGACCTCGGCGTGAAAAATATTGATGGCCGCAGTTGCCATGGTTGGAGCTACAAAGAAAACGGCACCGAATCGGAAGTTTGGGTCGACAACAATGCTCAAATCTTGGTAAAGAGCACGACCAAAACAGCTGGCACAACCACCAGTATGCAATTGACCAAAATCAGCACCGCTGCTCCGGCGGCAGAGCTTTTCGTGATCCCAAGCGGTTACAAGGTAATGTCTATCAACTAGTGGCTTCAATGCCCACAAGTAGAAAGGGAAATACTTGAGTACTCAAGTATTTCCCTTTTTGCTTTAACCCTGGGTGTTCTAAGGTGAGGCCTAATAACTCGTCGCCCATTCCAAAGGCTGGGAAAGACTTAGACCTGGAGGGGACGGTGCCGCCTCGTAGACACGCTTTAATGTATTGATATCACGCACACCTATACCAGCAAACTTAACCGGTGCCTTCTTCTTTGCCCCGGCGGCAGCACTAGGCGAAGCGGCATTAGTGGAAGAGACGCTGAGATTTGAGCTGCCGTTCTCAGCGGCATACATCAAATCGGTATTCTTGTCAGACTTACCAAAAAGACCAAGAGCATGCCCCATTTCGCGGGTGAAAACACCGGCTAGAGTTCTTTCTGGCACATCAGCGGCATAGAAGCTCGGGCGCAAAAGATACACCCAAACCTGCATTTGACCATTGACGATATTGAGGCGACAAACTCCCAAGGCTTTTGGTGGCAACTGATTAACCCAGAGCACATCTACATTTGAAGGCTCACTAGGGAGAGCAATCTTAACAGGCACGTACTGATCCCAGCGGGCTATAACAGCCTCTAGATTGCGTTGCCATGACTCAGGAGAGCCGAGGGGCAAGCGCACTCTCACGGGAAACTGCCGCCAGTGGGCAAACACTGGAGCACCGTTAGGACCCGTGCTCAAGCGTCGAATAGCGCCCAGGTAATCACCAGCCTGACCGTCATAATTGAGTGAGTTAGCGACAACAGAGGAGTCGATAATGAGAGAACTGGCCACAGGAGCCGGGGGCGAATAGTTAGAGCCGGTATTTTGAGCAATTTTAAGAGGACTATTAGCGGCACTATTAGCCGAATTGGCATTGCCAGAAGGGCTCGTGGGCTGACTGCGGTTAGCTGCAACAGGTTTAGCGCCACTAGCCATGGCAGACTTTCCAGGGTTTGCACCATTAGGAGCCCCAGGTCTCGAAGCAGAAGCAGAGCCAGGACTAGCTCCAGGTACAGGGCTGGGAGCGGGAGCTAGGCCATAGGCCCGAGGAGAGAAATTGGGCTGGGTATTCCAGGCTGGAGGCATTGCCACCTGTCCTGGTGGCAGATGGTTAGCAGGAATTTGCGGTCTCTGAGCCTGTAAATTCTGATTGGCCAAATTCTGATTGGCTACTGGCGCATTGCCAGCAGCGGCATAGGGAGCGTTATTCGAGTACTGAGTTTGGTTATTGGCATAGGGTGCCACAGCCATGGGCGCAGGATAGCCAGAAGAAGGCGCCGGTGGATAAGCAGGCGCCCCATAAGAAGGTGCGCCGTAATTAGGTGCAGGAATATAGTTATTGCCAGACATATTGACCGCAGTCAAATTATTATTAGCAGCATAGCCACCATTAGCCATATTACTGGGCGGAATGGCAGCTTGACCAACAGGCGTGCCGCCAAAGGCGCCACCAAAAGCAGTACCACCTAATAATTTTTGCTCTAAGCGAGCAATGCGCTCAGCTAGCTGGCCGTCATGCTTACCGCCAAGTACTTCTTTCTCTAAGTGTTCAAGGCGATCGTCGACTTCATGCTCTGGATAGGTATTACCAAAGGCCTGCTTTTCAAGGCGCGTGACTCGCTGCTCATCGGCTGGACTGACCATGCTAGGAGCTTGGCTCTGGTCCAACTGTGGGTTCATCATTCCCGAAGCGTTCATGCCCGGAGCGGTCATACCACCACCGGGAGTAGATTGATACTGCTGGCCCCCAGAATTACCCGGAGGGGATCCAAGTGGTCGGCCCTGAATAGCACTGTTAAAAGGGTTGCTCTGATTGAACTTTCGACCTGGGTCCACAGTTGCTTCTGGTGGCGGTGGCGCATCCAATTTTGCCGCAGATGGATCAATTGCTTTAAGCACAGGCTGAGTGCCATTTGAAGCAGCCAGTGTCTGCTCGCTGACGGTTAGACCGCTAAGAGCGAAGGAAAGAGCCAAGAGAATGGGTAGAGTTTTTTTCGTCACAGATACCAGAGGTCGCAAGTGTCGCAAGAAAGAGGTCAGCAATTGAGCAAATCCTCTTTCAACTCTCCTCCCAGCCTCAAACTAGACTGCAAGTCGAGCAATGGCTCGGTCAATATTGGAGTAAAAGCACTCTCGGGATGCTTCACTATTTCAGTCAACATCTTATGAATGGCGGGGTCTAACTCGCGCAAGAGACGACGGCCCTCAGGAACAGAAAAAGCAGCTACGCTCTCGGCCCAGTACTCAAACTTGCTAGCCTTGGCATAGCCAGAGACAAACATGCGGTTAGGCACATACTCAGGTCGAAGAATTTCCGAGCCACCTTCATAGCCTGCCGGGGTCGGGCACATCTTCACTGAACGCTTTAAGCGAGCAGCATAAAGTTCGGCCACTCGATCTTGCAAAGCCTGTGAAAGGCAGAACTGAAGCTGGTGTCCGAACTCGTGGGAAACCACTAAGTTAATACGCACTTCCACATATGGTTGCACTCTAGTTGATACTACAGCCAGTGCACCAAAGCGCTTGAACAAATCAATATCACG
>CALRJJ020000049.1:0-13523 GCA_943367505.1 Flavobacterium psychrophilum
TGAGTACTACATCACCAACCTTTCCATCGCGCATAATGCTCAGATTAACCGGAGTACCGGCAGCTCCACCTAAAGCTCTAGAACCATCGCGCCAGCTCTTGCCTTGCATGTCCTCGCCATTAATTGCCAGAATCTGGTCGCCAGGCTGCAAGCCACGGCCTCGTGCAGCGGTGCCATCAAAACTGTGCACAATGAGAGGAGGATTTATGCCGCTCTTATCTTGGGCTGCTGTAGGCATGACAAACTCAACGCCAACTCCGACAACCTCTCCTTTTAGCGCTTTCTTAAACTTGGCATAGGCATCGGGTGTGATGTAAGTAGTGTAGGGATCTTTATCATCTACATCTAGGGCCACTTTCACGTATTTAATTGGGTCTTTAGTGCGCTCAATGTCGCAGTTGTACTTGGTCTTGAGCGCATTCAAATCACCAAGCGTAGTCGGGTCAAAAATGCGACGCGCCACTTCATCGATACGCTGCTCATATTCCGCCGAGGTTGGACAAGCTGCTGCAGCGCCTTCAGGAGGAGCTTTAGCGCTACCTGGGAAAGCAACCGATTTTTTGGACTGATTTGATTGTTTTGCTGGGTCATCAAAAGCAATGACGTCGAGAAAACTCAGTGACTGTTCAACGCGCCGCTCATTGGCCCTGTCGCCAGCCGCTTCGCCAGTCTTTGACTCCCTGTTTGATTCAAAAGGCTGGCCTTGCATTAGCGCCTCAACTTGGTCATCTATAGATGACCACAATACGGTTCACTAGGTAGTCAAGCAATCGGGAAAATACGTACTTACCCCCAGCATTTCGGGTAGGATGGCTGTATAGCCCACTCAGTCGAAGATTTCAATGAAAGTTTTAGAGAGCGCTAGTCGAACACTTTCCGGCCAATCCCGCTGGTCGATTCCCCTTATGCTCGCTCTCTTGCTTAGTATTAACAACCCATTTGGCCTACTTGCAGCGGACGAGAGTGCGTTCTGGTACTGCCCGCCTCATATGGCATCACTGAAAAGGCAGATGGAAAGCCAAACCCAAAACGACAACTTCGAAACTGTAGTTAGCCTTGCCACAAAGGCAATCGCTGCCAGCCCTAAAACAGCAAGCTTCTATGCCAAACGAGCCGAGGCCTACTTAATATTAAACAAGCCAGACCTAGCAATGGTCGACTTAACCACCGCTGCAAAGCTGCAGCCGAAGATAGGATGGCCACTTATCGCCAGAGGTCGTATCTATGATAGCCAGGGCAAAGACGCGCTAGCATTGGCCGACTACAACCGCGGTATTGCCCTGGGCTGCTTGCCCGGATACAAAGACCAAGCACGAGTATTGGAGCGCAACGGTCAACTGGAAAAAGCCGCAGTGAGCTTGACCAAGTTGATGCCAACCATTGGACTTCTGGAGAGAATTCCCTATCTCTTCCAGCGAGCAAAAATATACGAGAAGCTAGGCAAAATCGAGCTAGCTAAAGCAGATAAAAAACTGGCTTCTGAGCTACTAGACAAATCAGGCGGCCAAAACGCAGACCGCTACAACAGATGACATCAGACAATATCAGATAAAATCATGGCATCAATCAATATCTATAGTGGTGTCGTAAATGGTGCCCCAATTCGACGCATAAGTCGTTTTAATTCAACAGATTGCCACTGTTCAAAGGTACAATACTATTCAGTTCTCAAAAATGGCGGAGAGGGTGGGATTTGAACCCACGTGGCTTGCGCCCATCCGCTTTCGAGGCGGCGCCGTTATGACCGCTTCGGTACCTCTCCTCATCAGAAGAAGGTCATTCTATCAGCAAAGTGCGATAATTCGGAAACGCTAAACTGAACTCCTCCTCACAAACTTAACCATATGCTTGCCCAAGTTAGAACCCTATTACAAGAAGAAGATGTAGACCACCAGTCACTTCTAGAAATCGCACTGGCTGACGGCCAGACGATGTTCACCTTCCAAACCAGCGGTAGTAAAGCAGTAGACTACTGGCATCGTCTGAGAGAGACTTGCTCAAAGGCTGCCAAAACCTCCCCTGATGGCAACGCTCTCTTACTTACCCCCGTTATTCTTGGCACCGATCAATCTTTTGAACTGTTAATGGAGCACCTCGGCGATCTAAGCGAAGAGCCAGCGGCTTCCACCCAAGCTTTGATTGCCCAAGCAAATAATATTGATTGCCAAAACTGGCTGGCCGAAAGGTTAGAGCGCTTTGTTTGCCCAACAGGCGAATGGCCCTCGGCTATCAAAGTCGGTCTGGTGGCAGAACCTGATCTCTTTGAGCTGCAAGATTTACCCCTTGCCATCAACAATTGGGACCAAGATCACCACAAAATGACCCTTGGCGAGAGCGTCTATATCGGCCTTTTGCCCACGGCCAAATCTTACGAGATTCCAATTCTGCTGCGCTTTGGCGGTCAAGGCAACTGTCCAATATCACCAGAACACTGCGCCATGCTCAAGCGCTGGAGTGAAATCTACGGAGCTAGCTTAATGGCAATTGAGCCTAGCGTAATTGAATGTTTTGTAGAAGAGCCACCAATGACGAAAGAACAAGCTCTGAAGGCCGCCCGCGAGCACTACGGCTATTGCAGCGACCGAGTGGAACAGGCCGAGGGAGAACTGGCACCATACGCCTACGAGCTTCTCAACAGCGGCCTTTGGTCTTTCTGGTGGGACTAACTGTCTGCCATTTCTAACTATCTACCATTTCTAACTCTCCGACTAATAGCACTAAAAAACGGGCACTTCAGCAGCTGAAGCGCCCGTTAAAATTATCTTTGAAAGTGTTACTGACCGTGAGCCTGTGGCCGTCCGGCGATTTGAACGCCAGAATGAACCTCGGCTTGAGCCTTCAGGGTAGTCATCACTTCCGGCATATCAATGCGGCATTGACGACGCACTAAAGGTTGAGGCATCAAGAATCCGCCATCAACATAGCTAGCATAGGTAACCAAAGTTGTGTGGCCACCATCAAGTGGCTCCAACTTCCAATATCCATCAACTTGCTTGAATGCACCAGAAACTCGGTGCCATTCCAACGAATGTGGGGCCGATTCTTTCACTTCAACGATGTACTCATAAGTACCAGGCAAACCAGAGGGAGCTAAGACGTGCTTAACGATTTTGCTGGAACCATGGTCTTGCATCAATTTGCTTTTCTTCAACTGAGGAAAAACTTTTGGTGCATTGTCGTAGTCGGAAAGAATTTGCCAGACTTTATCGGGTGAAGCTTTTATTGATACACGGGCGACTGTGTAAGTCTTGCCATGCATAAGCTCTTCAGAAATATTTTCATGCTTACTTTCATGATGGCCCTTTGCAAAAGCGGCCTGACCGCAATCAGGTGTAGTTGCAAAAAGCGAAAGCGACATAGATAAGGCTGCTGCTGAAACTAAAGCAGCTACCGATTTATCGAGAAATTTCACTAGATTCCTGCCTTTCTGATCGGAAGACCAAATGTCTTGCGAAGAGGAAATTGCCGCTGTGTCGAATTACCGTCGAAGAACTACTTATGGAGTGGAATGACCGTAGAGTGGAACTACCATAGAATGGAATTACCGCTGAATGGAATACAATACTGAAATCCATTTAATTGTCAACCGTGCCATTGAGAACGGTATCACATTACTTTCAGATTAGGTAGCGATAAGAAAGATATAGAAGCCTACCACGAGAGAGATACGAGCGGTCAATGAGAACAATAGTTATCTGCCGCACAACCAACGAGAGCGATGATTTTACTTGCTATTGACTTCTATCGCAAGCAAGATTGCTCAATAGGTAACGAATGTAAGAAACTATGAAAGAAAGTAACCAGCAAAGGCTCTGAAATATGCCCGCCGCTCTATTGATATACAACCCCACTGCGGGCTCCGCCGCAGGCCCAGAGATGTGGTTAGGCGCCTGCGTTCATCGCCTTTGCACCGAGGGTGGTTACGAAGTAACTACGGTTTCCACCACTGCAAGCACGACCCATGACAACTTATTAGAAGGCCTTAATCGAGACTTCGACATCATAGTCGCCGCCGGTGGTGACGGCACCGTACGCATGGTCATTCATGCATTAGCGAGTCAGGGGCTTGAGACAAAATTGGGGATAGTACCTCTGGGCACCGGCAACCTACTGGCTCGCAATCTCAAAATATTCGAAGAAAATTTACTATCAGACCCTGTGGACATTGCCCTCGACGTAATTTTGAACGGCGAAGCCCTGAAAATAGACCTCGGCATCATGAACGGAAATTATTTTGCTGCTGCGGCTGGTGTCGGCCCCCTGTCAGACGCCATCGTCACACCAGGCAAGGCCGACAAAGAAAACTGGAAGATGTTAGCCTACGCCGGCTCAATGGTGCAGACCCTGGCCCAAGCACCAGTAATTTTTAAAGTCACCGCCGATGGTGAAGAGTTTCGCGTATCAGCCTCGGGTATCTTCATTACTAATATTGCCGATCTAGGCGTTGGCATGCTCTCCGAATCAGCTTCAATGCACGATGGCTTGCTAGATCTCTGCATCTTGGCACCAAAAGAATTCGGCGATTATTTGAAGTATGGTTTTCATTTCGCCACGGGCTTGAGCCCGAACATTACAGGAAACACAGCCCCCTATTACATCAAGAAAATCAAAGAAGTCGATATCGAAGTGGTACCACGTCGAAGACCACTATCATTTTTAGAGCAAGGTTATCACAAAATCAAATATGCACTGACCGGGCAGACAGACGGCCGCAGCAAGCAAAACCAGGGACTGGCCATGATTGACGGTGATGCTTGCGGCATGACACCAATGCACATCAAAGCAGTTCCCAATGCCGTGCAAATGATTGTGCCCACAGCAGCGCAACTGCAGAAGCGATCGTGGTTGAATTAATTAGCGCAAAAACGCCCAAGAAACCTTTCAAAACCGACTTCCGATCTTGTCTCATTTTTCAAGCAAAAATGAGACAAGATCGGAAACTCGTTAAGTGAACTACAAACACAATCGGTTTGAACACAGAGCTTACAGAGGGCTAAATCTCACTCGCAGTCAATACTCACAATTAGAGGGAGAATAAGTCGCTCTCTCATTAGGAAAAACTACCAGTGCCAGACCATCCGAAAAAGAGCAAGCACTAGAAAACTTGGCTGGAATAACAAGTTTGCCATTGTGATTGATATATCCGTGCTTATTTCCGATTCTAACCATAGCTAGCCCATCGGAAAACTGGGAGGCTCCGTCAAATGCTGGCGCAATTACCACTTTACCACTGGTATTTATAAAGCCCCACTTCTTGCCGATTTTTACCAGTCCAAGACCTTCTGTGAAATCTTTGGCATCATCAAAAATCATCGGCGAAATTTCTCTGCCTGTTTTGTCAATAAATGTCCATTTACCATGATACCCATTGGGCTGTCCCCAACAGCCGTGGGAAACAGATGCAAAACCATTGCGGAATGGGTTAACCAAGAAATAGATTGGTTGCACTATCGTCCTTCCAGACTTATCGATATAACCGCAATTGCGAACCTCACCAAACTTATCGCCATAAGTCATGGTTTGGGCCAGGCCTTCGGAGAACGGGCCATCGGCATTACAGCTTTCGAGTACTAACTTTCCGTTGATATCGATGAAACCATACTTCCGCTCAGGCTCAGTTTTTGCTAACACTAACCCGTCACGAAATTGACTTTCTGCATGCTGCGGATGGCCAGGTCTGATATCGGTGCGAACCTTACCGCTGCGGTCAATAAAGCGCCAACGATCCCCAGGTGCACTTACAAGCGTAAGAGGGCTTTTAAATGGCTTAACCTCAAGATAGTCGCGCTGAGCATTCGGCGCCCATAAATCACCGTATTTGGAGGCAAAGGAATAGGCCCCGGTTTTATTAATGAAGCCCCAAAGGAAAGCATTTCTAACGGCGGCCAAACCGTCAGAAAAAGTATGGGCATCATCAAATTGCGGCTTGATCTTAATCTGTCCTCGAGTGTCTATGTAGCCCCACTTGAGACCAACCAAAACAGCTGCTAAGCCGTCGTGAAACGGGCGTGCCGCCATGTATTTTGCTGGAATTACAAGTTTGCCGGTCTTGTCTATATAGCCGCATGTCCATTCATGGGTTTTGGCTAACAACTTGAGTTTCTCTGACTCAGATAGACTCACAGCAGCAGCCGCAATACCATCTGAGAAAGAACCAGCATCAGGAAATCTCTGCTTAAAAGCTGCCTTTCCAAAGCAATCGATAAAGCCCTTATCGTTGCCATCACACACTAAGGCCAAATCTTCTGAGAACTGCTCCACATGTCTGTTTTCAAATGTCTGTAGAATTTGCTCTCGGCGATCAATCAAAAGCCAAATTTTCTTCTTTTGCACAAGAGCTGAACCCTTATGAAATGGACCAGTCATTTCATACTTAGGCTCAATAACTATGCGTCCTTCCTCATTGATATATCCACAACTGGCACGAGACTGAGTATCGACGTCAATTTTCTCAACCGCCCGTGGATAGAACTTGCGGCACAAATCAATTGGCAGAATGATTTGTGCTAAACCATCAGAAAAGCGGAAAACACTCACACCCTTAGCTTCCGGAGCTATGAGCTTGGTTCCAGTTGCATCGAAAATATCTTTCTTAAAGTCAATGCGATAACTTTTATAGTCTCTATCTCTGTACTTAGCCGTTCTACTACTATCCGAAACTGGCTTCAAGCTGCGATCGATGTGACCCCGAAAATCACCTTTCACAACCCAGGCCAGGCCATTGTCGAAACGCCAGGCCTCATCGAATTGCGGACGAATAACAAATTCTCCAGAACGGTCGATGTAACCCCAGAGAACTTTCTTCTGAGCCTCTCGCACACTTCGTGGATAGGCACCGTCTACTGAAAAATCTTCAGGTTCAGGGCTTGGCCCAACCATTTCATCCGTTGCCTGATCGATAAAAACTGCGCCCGTTCCTGACTCAGCTGTGGCTTCAGAGGCCGGCTTAACTTCTTGGGCACGAAGATAAAACCAAGTCACGCTAGCAGCTATCGTCAGTGAGAAACTTACCAATACAGATTTTCTAAGCAAGTTCACAGCCACTTCTCTTACGACACCACTGAATAACAATAACCCATAAAGGTTCGGAGCGGATCTTAGAGGTCACAACTAAACACTGCGCAACCAATCAATAATAATCTCGGCCAGTTCTTTCGGCTTATCCAGCGGTATCCAGTGGGTGCAGCCGGTCATCTCGACATAGCGCCAGGGGCCGTCAACATACTTTTCACTGTTGATCATCTGCTCAGCGGTCAGGGCAATATCTGGGCCGTAAATACCCAGAGTAGGCACAGTACAGTTACCAATTTTCGCTAGAAACAAATCACGAGCGTTAGCTCGATACCAATTAAGACCAGCAGTCAAACGGCCTGGACGGCTGAGATCGCGCACACGGCGTTGACTGTCTTCTTTAGCGCAGGGCAAAGAGCGAAAGGAGCGAAAATTGTCTCTGCTCACAAGAAACTCGCCCAGGCCGCGACAAAGAAACATCCAGATGTACCAGCCTTTAACTTTTTGCGCCCAGCCAGAATGTCGATAAGAAGTGGGATGACCGACAGAAATTGCTACCAAGCGCTCCACTAGCTGAGGATGGCGAATTGCAAACAGCCAGGCTATGGCCGAGCCCCAATCATGTCCAACAACAATGACTTTCTCGGAAATATTCAGCGCCGACAAGACACCGATGGCATCATCAATAATGGCATCTATTTTGTATGAGTTTTCACCCTCCGGCGCGTCGGTTTGACCAAAACCTCTTTGATCATAGGCAATGACCTTGTAACCAGCAGCGACAAAGTGCGGCAAGACGGCATCCCAGAGATGCAATGAATCTGGAAAGCCGTGAAGGAAAAGCACAGGTGGTCCTTCTCCGGCCACCTGCACGTTAATGGAGATGCCATTTGCTGCAATTATTTTTGAATCGTAGTGCACTGACTTCTCATTCTTAGAAATACGCTGACGCTGTAGTGTATATTATGCGGCTACTTAAAATAGCTAAGGGCTTCTCGCAATTCTTGCTCACGGCCGCGCACTTGGCCATCTAGACGTTCAGCTAAAACGTGCTTCAAGGCCTCGCCTATTTTCGGACCCGGCTTAAATCCGCTAGCGATTAAATCAGCACCGGTGATATCAAGTTTAGTATCAGCTAACTCTTCCAAATAGAGCTTTATCGAACGACGGAAATCAGTGCCAACCTGCCCAGCAGCAGCGGCAATAGCAAGAGCTTCACGAGCCCTTCCGTGCAGCATTTCATAGAGCTCAGAACGTTTCATTTCGCCGATACTCGAAGGCATAAAGCGATGCAATTCCAGGCCGCTTTCGATCACTTCTTTTTGATGATTGGTGAGCATCAAACGCTCAAGCACTCCAGGCACTCTCTCTGGTGGCAACTCAGAAAGCAATGCTCCGAGATAAACAACCCAGGGTTCATCAACACTATAACGACCAAGCAAGCGCTCAGCCCTTCTAATTGTCTTGCGCACACCGTCGCCATATTCTAAGTGCGAATCAAGGTAACAAAGATTGCCACTCTGCTCAGCTAAAAGATTGAGAGCACGCAAACGCTGCGGAGATTCCAGAATCATCTTCAATTCAGCTTTTATGCGCACGCCACCGAGGTCATCAAATATTCCCATTTGACTAGCACGCCTCGCCTGCTCTTTAGTTTTGGCGTCGAGATGGAAACCCAGCCGACCGGCAAAGCGGGCTGCGCGAACCATACGGGTTGGATCTTCGATAAAACTAAAGGGGTGAAGAATGCGGACGATCTTGCGCTCAAGATCTTGCAAGCCGTTAAAGTGATCGGTCAAATCACCAAAGCGCTCAGGGTTTACACATACAGCCAGGGCATTGATAGTGAAGTCGCGCCGGAGCAAATCTTGCTCCAATTTCGAGGCTTCAACCTCAGGCAGGGCAGCAGGGAACTCGTAAAACTCAGTGCGAGCTGTAGATAAATCAACTTCCCGTTCGACCTGTTGCTGACTACTGGTGTTATCTACACTGCTGTTATCTACACTGCCGGAATCTGCCACAGCAGCGTTTTCGGAGTGATAAACCAGTGTGGCGGTTTGAAAACGATCATGGGTCGCTGCCAGCGTCAGCCGGTTGGGATAAAGCTCTAGCAGTCGCTGGGCAAGCTTCTGAGCAGAGCCTTCGATAACATAGTCGAGATCAAAGTTAGGAACATCGAGCAAGAGATCTCGCACGAAGCCACCAACTGCATAGGCCGACATGCCTAGCTCTTGAGCCGTTTCTCCGATCGTTCGACAAAGCCAAGCAGTGTCACTGTCGACATGGGCGAGCTTATCGCTCAAATTTTTGTTAGGGCGCCCGGCCCTAGAGAACGCATCCGAATGAGCGTCGGAGCCAGCGCCAGAATGATCACCAGCCCCAGTTTTAGGTCCAGAGAGAGCAGGAGAAAAACCTTCCTCCATGCCACTGCCTGTGCCAACGGAGGAGCCGCGCTGGGCTGCGGCGTTTTCCTGCCTGGCATAGTGAGCACCAAACAAACTATTGAGTACATCGCGCCGGGAGACAAGACCAACTAGCTTCTTGTTCTCATCCAAAACTGGCAAGCGGCCAATGTCTTCGGCCACCATAAGTTCTTGAATCTTGCTCAAGGGAGTGTCTTGAGAGACACAAATCACTGGCTTGCTCATAAATCCAGAAACTTTTGCATGACCGAGTTTATGATGACTAGATTGATCTATGTCGCGGCGCGAAACCACGCCTACAAGGTCCTCGCCCTCAGCCACTAAAAGTCCATCCAGGCCGTACCGCAACATCATTCGGCCGGCTTCATCCATGGAGACATTTGACTTAATTGTGCGCACGGGGCTGACCATCAAATCACGTGCCAGAGGCTGTGGTGGTGTCTGCTCCTGCAAAATCGTCTTGATGCGCTCGGCGATTTCTCGAACATTCCCACCCTTAACCACAGCGGATCCGGCCCCGGGATGACCGTCCCCACCAAAAGCTTGCACCACTGGTTTAACGCTGATGACGCGTGGATCGGCTCGACCAACCACATGCACACGATCTTTCATGTGCACCACAGTGAAAGCGCCATCGACGGCTTCAAGGTCAAGTAGTTGCCGCGTTATCGAAGCTAATTCTTCAACATATTTTGGCACGTGGGCCGTTGCCACCACGAACTTATGACCTTGTACATTGATGACCTGAGCCGCTCTCAGTAGTTCCTCAAGCAAAGCCACTTGCTCTTGCTCGATTTTTGGCCGGATATACTCGCGCACCACAGACAAATCAGCACCATGCTGAATAAGAAAGGCAACACACTCAGCATCACGAGCTGTGGTTCCAGCATAGGTCAAGCAACCTGTATCTTCAAAAATACCGATGGCGAGGAGTGTGGCATCAAACTGAGTCAGTGCAATCTTTTTCTTGCGAATTTTCTCTACCAAAATTGTGGTGGCAGATCCAACAACTTCAACCTGCGAATCTTCTGTGGCCAGCGACATTAGACTATCTTTGTCTCTTTCATGATGATCAAAAATGGTCAGTGGCCGACAGAGCTTGAGAGCCTCAATCGGAGGCTGCGGCGGAGAAGCAGACTGTGACTTAGAAGCAGACTGTGACTTAGAAGCTGACTGAGACGAAGAAGCAGACCGATCATTATCTTCCATCAGATTGCGCACACCGCTATCAAGCCGATCGAAATGCTGACAGTCAACGAGAAAGAAACGCGTCACTTTAGAACGATCGACATACTTAACTTCAACAATCGGCAGGTAGCTGCGGTTCAGAGTGATGAAACTGCGAAGGTTGCCGGTCAAGGGATAACCCAACACCATTTTGCAGCTAGGATAAAGCTTTGTCAGAGCGAACTGCGCTGACAAAGAATCGAAATCCATGTTGTTGTGGGCAAAGACTAGTTCCATCTTCTCATTCGCGGTTGCATCTTCTCATTCGCGGTTCCATCTTCTCGTTCGCAAGTCCATCGTCTCACTTGCCTACCCAGTTTCTCATTTGGGACGCACCCTCTTGATTAGTCTTTTCTTTAGTATTGGGCGGGTTTTTGGAGTTTACCAGGTATCTTTTCGGGGTATCTGAATTGACAGTAATTGAATACAGTATTTTTGAACACAGTATTTTTGAACACAGTTTACTTCGACGCCGGTATTTTAAAACATGACAGGATTCGACCTTCTCGGGCAAACCTACTTGATGTGCACAGTGTTTGGCTGGGGCTTCATCGTCATTTCCTTGATGATGGGCCACTTTGGCCACGACAGCAATGACGGCGGCCATTCGATTCATTCTGACGGCTCCGCTGGAAATGGAGTTGGCGGGCACGCTAGTGGAGTAATCGAAGCAGCGCACGGCATTCATCACCTTGACGGTGGTGGGCACGGTGGCCACATCGGTCATGGTCATAGCGGTTTAACTGGTGGACATCATACAACTGGCGATCCTTCTCATGGAGGCCAGGGTGGACATGATGGAGGTCATCATGGCTCCCACGATGGACATGGCGACGATGACGCACGCACTGGTGCCAATCAGTTAATCAATCAAGGGCACGCGCAAAAAAATCTCTATTTCACTCTGCTCAGTATTTTCAGCCCCATGACCATTTCAATTTTCATCGGTTTCTTTGGCGCCACCGGTATTGCCATTCGCTCCTTTGTGCCATGGATGGGGCCGTTCACTCTCATTCCAGCGATTTTGGCAGGAGTTGTGGCCGTCAACCTTATGAAAGCGATTCTTGGCTGGGCAACGAGCAAATTGACCGCTTCCAGCCTGACTAGTTCGCAACAGGCCATTGGCCAGATTGCCGAGGTAAACACTCCAATAAAGGATGGCCGCCTGGGAGAGGTAAGTTACATTATCGGACTGACCCGCTTCAATGCTGCCGCTCGGCCAGCCAAAGAGGGCAGTGAAATAGCCCGAGGAACCAAAGTAATTATTGTAGAAACGGACGGCCCAGTCGTTCTTGTTGAACCATTTTCAGACGCCCAACTTGACGGTCATTAAGTACCGCAAAACGCCAGCCCAACGGAAACCCAGCCTGCGACCGATAAACAGATTAAATATCAGGAACAAAAGGTTGTCAAGAATATAAAGAAAAGAACTGGAATCCCGTGTTAGGCACCACATACGGTATAGGATTGAAAAGTTATTAGGAAGTCATTAGGACATCTGATAGACAACGGTTTTAACTAAAAACAGGGAATAAGTCCATCGAGGAAGCTCCGAGTAAGGGGCTTTTCGAAGGCTTTTGGAGGAACGCAAAGATGGATCCAAATATTGTGCTTTGGGGCGGAGGAGCGATTGCTTTTGTCGTCATTCTAAGCATCTTCTACTTCTTGGCCAACGTATATCAAAAATGCGGCCCGAACGAAGCGATGATTATTACCGGTGCTGTACCTGGAGGCATCAAGGTGCTGAGAGGCGGCGGTGGTATCGTCATTCCGGTCATGCACCAGAGACACTTGCTGTCTCTAGAAGTGATGACTATAGAAGTGCACTCAAACGCCGCAATGATCACTAAAAATGGTGTCCCGATCTACGTAGAAGGTGTAGCACAGGTTAAAGTGCGTGGCGACGAAGAAGCCATTGCCACCGCTGCTGAACGCTTCCTCAACAAGACTAACGATGAGATTGCCACAGTTGCCCACGAAACACTCGTCGGCCACCTGCGCGCTATCTTAGGTACGATGACTGTAGAAGAACTGATTCAAAGCTTTGATTCATTCGCTTCTAGAGTGCAAGAAGTATCCGTTGCCGACCTGGCAAAAATGGGTCTAATCGTTGACTCATTCACGATCAAAGAAATTCGCGACTCGGTTGGCTACCTAGAAGCACTAGGTAAAAAGCAAACTGCCGAAGCCAAACGAAGTGCCGCAATCGGTGAAGCTGAAGCAACCAAAGAAACTCAAATTGCCCAAGCTAGCGCCTCACGAGATGCTCAAATTGCCCAAGCGCAAGCGGCTGAAGAAGGTGCAAAAGCCAAATTAGCTGCTGACACCAGAGTGGCAGAATCGTCCAAGAATTTCCAAGTGAGCCAAGCTACCTATCAATCTGAAGTAGCTAGAACCAAGGCCTCATCGGACATGATGTACGAAATTGTCAAAGCGCAATCACAACAGAAACTGACTGAAGAAATGCAGAAAGTAAAAATCGTGGAAGCGCAGAAGGAAGTTGAACTGCAACAAGTCGAAGTTATGAAGCGACAAGTGGCCCTAGAAGCTGAGATCACTAAGCCCGCCGAAGCAGAGCAATCAAGAATTAGATTGATGACTCAAGCAGAAGGTTTAAAGAGAACAATGTTAGCTGAAGCCGATGCTCAATCGGTTAAGCTGGCGGCTCAAGGTCAAGCTGAAGCGACAAAACTGAGAGCTGTAGCCGAAGCCGACGCTGTACGCACAATGGGTATAGCAAACGCTGAAGCAAGTCGCGCCAAGGGTCTTGCCGAAGCCCAAGTAACAGCAGCTAAAGGTCAAGCCGAAGCCGACGCCATGTCGAAAAAAGCTGAAGCCTACAAACAGTACAATGACGCTGCC
>CALRJJ020000050.1:0-13470 GCA_943367505.1 Flavobacterium psychrophilum
AATCAAGATTGTATGAACAGGCAAAAGCAGGCCTAGACCTATGCCTCCAATGGCAGCGTCAAGGAGCAAAGCGCTAATTTTCAAATGGCCAATTTGCACGTGCCAAGCAAGAAGTGAGGTTCCCAGCGCAAGGAGGACAAGAGAAAGGATACACAAAAGCTTGTAACGCTTAGTTTTGGCGACAATAAAGCCACCGACAATACTAGCTAGAGCAACTATTACCATCAACGGTGTAAGAGTCAGCCCCGAGGCCGTTCCTGACATTTCCACCATTTGCTGCAAAATCATAGCCAGCAAAAGCATCGAGCCAAACAAGCCAATACCTGTAATAAATACGGTCATCAGTGATATAGCAATTAACCTGTCAGAGAAAAGCGACAGGGGTATGAGCGGCTCTGGAGCACGGCTCTCACGCCAGAGAAAAGCTATAAACATCAGCCCAGAAAAACAAAGTTCAACTAGAGGAATTGTGCCAACGGCTCCCATCTTGCCGATTTCAGAAACGGCCAGAATCATTGGCGCAATGAAAAGCACAAAAAACAATATTCCAAAATAGTCAATAACAGCCTTAGCTCTTGGTCTTAGAGAGACAGGGAAGGATAAAGCAAACAACAAACAGCCAACTAAGCTAAGAGGAATATTTAAATAGAATATGATTCGCCAACTGTTTTTATCGGTAAGCCAACCACCAAGAGCGGGCCCAATTAAGGCAGCCACAATAAATGCAGCAGCAAGAAAGCCCTGATACTTGCCGCGCTCAGCCACAGGAAACAAATCACCAATGGAAATAAAACAGAGACCAATCATGGCACCACCAGCGATACCTTGAAAAGCGCGGGCAAGAATCAACTGATCAATAGCATCACAACCAAACAGTGGATCGATCAGCCCAGCACTACCGCAAAATACTGACGCCAAACCAAAAAGGAAGGTCGCCACCAGCAAAACAGACTTGGCGCCGTAGATATCAGCTAGCTTGCCTGAGAGCGGGGTGGCGATAGTTGAAAATAATAAATAAGCAGTGATTATCCAAGCTGACTTATCAAAGCCATGCAGGGCCTGTGCCATTTTGGGAATAGCAACATTGAGTACGGTTTGATCTAATGCCGAAAGGAAAATGGCAATCTGCAAACCTATCAAAATCGCTACATAGTGTTTTCTTGATGTATTGGCTGAAACCGAGGAATTCATCTACCTAGAATACCCGGTCGCGAGCCAAAGCGTTGAAGCACGGTAGCGAACCGTTGCAAAATCCGGCATAAATTAGCTTCCTGTCTCAAAAAAGTTCAATTTCTGCAAAATCTTAAATTCCGTTTTTTATTTCTCAAGATGTCACCGAAAAAGCCGTAAGAAATTCAGGCAGAATTTCTTACGGTTTGGATTGGAGCTAGTTTGAATGAAAAATGGGGATTTTTTTTTGACTTTGAACTTTTTTTCAAAAAATTACGTATTACATCTAAGAGCCAAGCGGAGGATGGAGGTATGAGAACATCTCAAATTAGTTGCCGAGCCGAAATCCGCCGCCACATAGCGGGTTTACCGGAGGGAGCAATATTCAGGACCAAAGATGTACTGCAATGCGGAATGCGCAATGCCATTGATCAGACGCTCTGGCGCATGGTCAAGTCAAATGAAATTGAGCGACTGGCAAGAGGGTTATTCGTCAGCACTAGAACTCGTAAACTAGATTACTCTGACTACGAAATCGCAGTAGCGAAGACCAAAGGTTTCGGCAATCAAATTGTACTAACCGGCCAAGAGTGTGCCGCAGAGCTAGGTTTAAGTACAAGGACAAAATTTCCAAAAACAGCGAACGTCAATAAAGAAGCAGAACCAATAACAGAACCAATAACAGAAGCAAGAAAAGAAACAGAAAAACACAGCGAAGAAACTCTTGAAAATCCTCAAATATTCCTCACCACCGGCTGCTCCACGAGGTTTCTCCGAGGCAACCACTACATCTATTTGCGCAGCGCCAGCGGCACTAAAACTAAACTAGGTGATGACAATGCCGGTAAAGCTATCAGGGCTCTCTGGTCGCAAAAGGCACAAAAGCTTGACAACAAAGCCGTAAATAGAGCAATCAAAGAATTAGATAACAACGACTATGGCATCATTATGAACCAGGCAGCTGTAATACCTTCATGGTTGTGAGATCAGCTACGAGCAAGCCATCTAACTATTTGGCGCAGATACTCAGCCCGCAAACCAGCAGCGCAAAAACGAATTCGGGTTGAATCATATTTCCCACCGACACTGGCGACCTCAGCCACCTACACCGCGCCACCCAAAAGAGCAATCAGGCTGCCAGATCTGCAAGAGAAACCGCTGCAGATTCCGGCCCAAGACTTAGTTAGGAACTGGCTAACCGACTTATTGAAAGACTCATTTGAATGCCAAACAACGCACTAAAATAAACGCTAATTAAAAAACTGAAGCGCAAGCTTTGCATTTTTTTGCAGCAGCAGGAACCGTCTCCAAGCACTGGGGACACTCCTTCGTGGCAGGCGCTGGGGGCTCTTTGGGCATAAGCATTTTGGTAATCAGATAGACAACAAAAGCAATGATGACAAAGTCGATTAAGGAGCCAACAATATGACCATATTTCAGAGCATTGATAGTAACTTTGCCCGCAGCATCTGGAGCCGATTGCGATAAAACAATCTGGGCATCCCGCCAATCACCGGCAGGCATAATTAAGCCCACAACTGGCATGAGAAGATCGTCGACAATAGCAGATACAACTTTTTGAGTTGCCGCACCAATGATCACACCGATAGCCAGGGCCAGGGCATTGGTCTTAGTGAGAAAAGCAACGAAATCCTTAACCATTTTTGCTCCGACATTAGTAATAGCTGTTTATGCTAGCACGGACAAAGCTATCAGCTCAAAAGCAGCATGTGGACAAAGCGAATACAGACAAACCCAGGCGAATGCCTCAATTGTCAGTCCAATTGCGAAGCTCCAACGGCAATGCGCGAGGGATTGCTGTAGACAGTGCGTCGAACCATTTGCTGAAACTGACGCACCAATGCCTCTTCACTAAAACGTTTGTTCACATCGTCTTTGAGTTGCTGCACATGTCCAACAATGTCTGCGGCATTATCCTTGAGCCAAATGAGACGCTTAGAAAGATTTCCCTCTTCGCTCATATCGGTCATCCAGAAATCATCAGCAATGACAAATTGAGCACCATCATGGGGGTGAGTGACCACTGGCAAGCCACACAGGGCCGCTTCAAGAAGCACATTACCAAATGACTCACGCAAACTAGGAAGCACAAAAACATCAGAAGCTTGCAAAATAGATGCAACTTTTTCTGGCTCTACAGTTAGCCACTGCACCCGATCTCCAAGCAATTCCTTACCTTGATCTTGCAGCTCTTTCGTATCAACTTCAGTGGCACCACAGAGAAGAAGCTTGATATTAGTATCTGCCAGGCGCGCCACTTCGTTCAATAAATAATCAATACGCTTGTGATATTTGTTCCAGGCAGCGACGCAGACTATTACATAGTCAGTATCTTGAAGACCTAGCGCCTGACGAACCTGTGCTCTATCGCCAGACAGAAAAGCAGCAGGAGCTGGCACACAATTACCCAATATTTCCATCTTTTCTGGCGCAATTCCAAATTCAACGGCTTCGTCAAAAGCCTGATGCTGGAGCTGTTGAATCAAATCGAAGCACTCATAGGTTTTTGGCCTGAACATGCCACCATTGGCCAGAATAATTTTGAACTTAAGATTGAAGGCAACCCGCGAAGCTAGCAGCATGTGCGCTAAAGGCACATCTTTTACCCAGATCGCATCAGGCTTCCAAGCAATCAGCTCGAAATTAAGAGCAGACCAGAAGCTAACTTGCTCCACGCCATAGGTAAACTCCCAGCGGTGCTGCTCAGACATAAAGGGAATGTACTGAATTGGCTTTGTCCAGATACTGGAACGAGGGAAATTCCAAAGTGCTTTAGCGCCACAATGCTTACCACCACTATATAAGCGCACATCGAGACTTGAATGGCGCTTAAGGGCCTCGAACCAGCGGGCGGTAGAAATCTCAAAACCGCGATTAATGTGACCCAGACCTGTACTGACGAGGGCTAACTTGAGGGGCCTTTGCTCACTTGCAGGCTGCGTAACCATCTCCGCTTGCGGCCTCACTTGAGGCTTCATCTCAGGCTTCATTGCAGGCTCCACTGGCAGTCTGCAGGCCAGTGCAATCAGCATTGGAGCTTGGCTTTATTAACCTAGACTCGAAATACTGGCGCGCCTCGGCCTTCGGATTAAGATGACTAACTTTTATTTGGGCGTCGCCCACGCCAGTGCTAGTAAGATATTTGCGGAAGCTTTCATATGAACCGGAAGAAAGCAAACGAGCCTCGACGTTCTCTAAGCGCAACGAATCTCGCTTGGTCTTATATTCAACATTTTCGATGGCGAGCTCAGCATCGACGGCGCTGGCCAGTTCGTGCAATTGCTGCCTTGCTCGCGCTGGGTCAGCGCAGTCAAATTCATGGCCAGAATCAGGCTCAAGCCAAACTTCATAGTGGGGCTCTGGTCTAAACTGCGGTACTACGGTGAAAAATCTCAAATTACGTCCTAGGCTCTTCGCTGCTCTAACGACGGACGCCGTAACCTGTAGTTCCGTAATTTTTTCGCCGGTGAAAGAAGAAACATTGCCACCCTTATATTGAAATTCAAGCATCGGCGTGCGGTTATAAAACCCAGTGACAACCACTACATCATTAATGTTGTAGCGATAAAGACCACCAGATGTGCTGAACAAAATATAGTAATTCTGGCCCACCTCTAGCTGATCCGCCAGCAACACCGTGGGGTTTTCACTTGCCATTTCAGCTTCAGGAACAAACTCAAAGAAGTGCGATTGCAAGGCTAACATTTGCTGGCCCGGGCCCATGAATACAGTTCCGCGCCCTTCGCTGGCACCATAGGTAATATCACAAACCGGGATGTTACCGAACTGTTCAGGAAAGTCAGCCAGGTAGAAGGCTGCCGCGGCCTTAGTCCAGCAAGTAACAAGACCAAGAGTGGGCCAAATCTTGTGGGCGACAAACTGATTTTCGTTAAGCAAACTCGCCAAGAATGCAGCCCTTTCGGGGTCGGCCGCCAAGAACTTAGAAACGCCATGAACAGCCTCTTGCGGCAATGGTCCCGGAGGGCTGATCGTGCCTTTGCGCACATCTTCAATCAATGACGGGGCGTAATGCTTGAGCCTTCTTAGCAGCAAACTAATGGTGCTGGGATTAAGCGTATAGAAACATGAAATGGGCAGAACAAGAGCCAAACGCAACAATGTGTAATAACGAATCTCATAGTCACGAATCAAAAACACTTCATAAGGAATGGGCGAAATATACTTCTTCACCCAATAAGGTTCTTTCTGAAAAAGCTGACCCGATATGGCCCCATAGGGTATTCCCGCCGCGGTGTGGCCCTCAATTGCCGGCGAAACCACCGAAAGCGCTACGCCACGTTCGACTTGCGGAAACGACTTATAGATGTTGTATCCCGAAGCCACCGACGCCAAGCGAAACTCTTCCATATAGCCTGGCGTAATCGGAATATATTTTGGTTGAGCCGTGGTTCCACTGGTTGTGGCAAACATCAAAGGATTCTCAGCCGTAAGAACTCCTTGCTCACCAGCTGTAGCTTTATCGATATATGGTCGAAATGCTTCATAATCGCGAATCGGAACAGCCCGCTGAAAATCGGCCACAGACTTAATGGCAGCAAAATTATGCTCGTGACCAAATTGGGTCTCAGCGTTTTTAGCAATTAATTTTAAAAGTTTAGCTTGCTGCGTTTCCCTTGGGCTCTCACTAGCGGCATTAAGCGCACGAATCTTTCCTTCCGCAAGCAAAACAAAAGCTCGGTACATAGCGCGCCGAATCATAAAGAGAAACGCCCCCGAGGCATATCATGAACAGGAAAGTAGCTTAGGCATTATACTCTGTAGCTTGTCGACGATTTTTCGACCAACAAACAAAGATAAATCCAATAAAGATATATTGGCTAACCCTTTTGTTGGTAATGCGAGTATATAAATGCTTGTTACGGCCTTCTTATTGACCATCACTGTACTAACGTGCGCCGTGCAAGCTGTGGCCTTTAACCGGCTCATGCGCTATGTCAATCAAGAAATGGACCATCCTCGCAGCCCCTATCACCCTTTCGCCACAGTAATTTTGCCTTGCAAAGGCCTAGACCCAGGCTTCAGCAGCAATATAGAAAAGCTGCTCAGCCAAGACTATCCAAATTTTGAAGTGATTTTCGCCGTAGCAAGCACTGAAGACCCGGCCTACCAGACATTAGTGGAACTATCAAAGGCAGCAAAAATACCCACAAAGATAGTGGTAGCGGGGATTAACCAGAGCCGGGCTCAAAAAATTAACAATCAACTGAAGGCCCTGACGGAACTTTCACCCCAAAGCCAGGTCTTGGTTTTTGTCGATTCGGATGTGATTGCCAGGGGAGACTTCCTGCGCCATCTTGTCGAACCTTTACAGGAGAGTGGCGTGGGAGTGACAACGGGCTATCGTTTCTACATCGCCTCAATCTCCAATTGGCCCTCACAACTACGCTCCCTGTGGAATCGCATTTCCGCTTGGGAGCTGGCCCATCCAGCCTATGCCTTCGCCTGGGGCGGAGCAATGGCGACGAAGCGTTCTGTATTCGAACAAGCTAAAGTGGCCGAAGCCTGGGACCGCGCAGCCGATGACGACCTCTCGCTAACCACCGCAGTCAAAGCCATTGGTCAATCAGTTCACTTCGTGCCCCAATGCCTGGTAGCGAGCGATGGCGATGCCTCAATTAGCGAAATTCTTGAATGGACCAATCGCCAGCTAATTCTCACCAAGGTCTACTATCCCGGGCTCTGGGTGCGAGCTATAGCCAGGGCAGCAGTAATGGCGCTATGGCTCATAGCCATGCTCAGCGCCGCAGTCAGTTATAGCCTCTGGGCTGATCAATCAATGGCAATGGCACTGGTTGCCGGTCTGACAATTTTCCCCTTAGAATTGTTTTTCCTCATCAAAGCAAGAACCCTATGGAAACGGGTTCTAACTGACAACCACCAATATATCGAAGAGTCCTTTCTCACTTCCTGTGCAGCAATTCCTTTAGCCCATCTTGTTTTGCCATGGATGACCCTCTATTCGCTTCTAACCAACCGAATTCAATGGCGTGGGGTCACCTATGAGCTTGTAAGCCCCACCGAAACTTCAATAATCTCATCTTAATGTAGCGTTGAAGCTCAGCACTGGCGGAACTGGCAGTTATTTAAAACCTTTCAAGTGGAAAATCAAGTAAGAGGTCATATACTTTTGATATCAAAGACAATATTTCCCAGCGAGAGCGCATGCTTTTCTGGCATCACGCGTAAACTCTTATCAAGTATGCGAGACAAAAGTTCTGGCTCTATGAGAACAAACTAACTGTGCCGGCACTTTCAATCATCGCTATCTCACCCGCCGCTCCTCGCGAAGCTTTCCGAGAGCCGTCCCTGGCCATAGCTGCGGCTAGAGCCGGAGCTGTCGGCGTTTTAGATCTTGAATACGTCGCAGCTGAAGCCTGGGCCCCAGCTTTTGAAAAGTTGGCAAGACACTCAAAGAATGGCCAGATTGGTATTCGCTGCCGCTCTGGACAAGTTGGCAATCTTGACCTGCTGGCTCAGAATGGGCAAAAAGATGCGGCCAAACCAGTTTTGATACTTACGGCATCGGCCGGTCGCTTCGAGCTGACCACATTAAAAAGCGATATAACGGCAGCCAAGCAGGCTGGCTTCATGGCCGTGGTCGAAGCAATTGATCTCAAAGAAGCCCTTCTCGCTCAACAATGTGGCGCTGAAGCAGTAATTGCCAAGGGTCACGAAGGCGCCGGTCGCATTGGCGACGGCACGACTTTTGTCTTAGTTCAGCAGTTTGTCGCCAATCTTTCACTGCCAGTTTGGGCCCAGGGTGGCATAGGCTTGCATTCGGCCGCGGCAGTCGTGACCGCCGGTGCCAGCGGCATCGTGCTCGATGCCCAGCTTTACCTCTGTCGCGATTCACTAATTACTCCGCAAGCGCGGCAACGGCTAGAAAAGCTTGATGGTAGCGAAACCACTGTCTTGAATGGTCCAGATGGATTGTTCAGATTGTTCGCCGAAAATGGTTCAGCTCGTCTAGCGCAACTGCAAACTGCCCTCCTCAGCCAAAACAGCTATGCCCTTGTGCACGCCCTGCAAGGCGCAACCGTTGCCGACGCCGACGAAGATGATCAACTCTGGGTGATTGGCCAAGACGCCTGTTTCGCCGGGCATTTTGCTCGGGTCGGTGGCACGGTCGCTGGCGCAATTGATGCCATAAGACAGCAATTAACCCAACAAGTTGCCATTGCCAGCAAGTCAGCTGTACTGGCTGAAAATTCAGAATTAGCAAAATCCCACGCCACTCGCTACCCAATCGTTCAGGGTGCCATGACTAGGGTTAGCGATAACAGTGATTTCGCTTATGAAGTAGCTAAAGCAGGCGGTTTGCCATTCTTGGCTCTCTCTTTGATGCGTGCTGCCGAGATCGAGCAGCTCTTGCAAGAGACCAGTGAGAAGCTTGGCACCATGCCCTGGGGTGTTGGCCTTCTAGGCTTTGTACCGCCAGCCTTGCGACAAGAGCAAATGGCCGTGGTCGACAAATTCAAGCCACCATTTGCACTAATTGCTGGGGGCAGACCAGATCAAGCCAAGGCTATGGAAGAAGCAGGTACAAAAACCTACTTACACGTGCCGTCACCACTTCTGCTCAAATCATTTATCGAAATGGGCTCCCGCCGCTTTATTTTTGAAGGAAAAGAGTGCGGTGGTCACGTTGGGCCGCGTTCAAGCTTTGTTTTATGGCAGTCGATGATCGAAGTGATGCTAGACAGCATCGGTCCTCGCGATAACGCTTCAGCCTTCCATGTATTGTTTGCTGGCGGCATCCATGATGGCCTATCGGCGGCGATGGTAGCGACACTAACCGCACCCCTAAGCGCTCGTGGCATCAAAGTTGGATTCTTAGTGGGAACAGCCTACCTCTTCACCGAAGAAGCAGTGAGCACTGGTGCTATAGTCAATAAGTTCCAACAGGCCGCCCTGCAATGCGATCAAACAGTATTGCTAGAAACCGGTCCAGGACACTCGATTCGATGCATTAACTCGCCATACAAAGAAATTTTCGATAGCCGCCGCATTGAATTGCAAGGCCAGAACAAAAGTCGCGATGAAATTCGCGAAGAACTAGAATTGATGAACTTGGGCCGCCTGCGCATAGCAAGCAAAGGTCTAAGCCGAGGTAATTCTAGCCAGCTTGCTACCATTCCTGACGAGCAGCAGTGGCAAGAAGGCATGTATATGATTGGCCAAGTAGCGGCCTTGCACGACAAAGTGCTGTCCATTGCTGAGTTGCATCACAACATCTCGGCTGATGGACATAACCTACTGGCCAAGCGCGCTGAAAAACAAATGCAAGAGCAAATGCTTGATGCTTCGGAGTTGGCTAACGTCACTCACAAGCAAGAGCCTATTGCTATCGTCGGCATGTCCTGCCAATTTCCGCAAAGCAATGATGTCGAAACCTACTGGAATAACATCCTCAATAAAGTCGACTCAATTACCGAAATTCCCAAATCTCACTTCGACTGGCAAAACTACTTCGACGCCAATCCTCTTGCCCGGGACAAAATCATTTCAAAATGGGGCGGCTTCCTTAGCGAAGTGGTCTTCGATCCAGCACCATATGGCATTCCGCCAAGTAGCTTAGATTCGATCGATCCAATGCAAGTGCTCATTCTTGAAGCCGCTCGCAGCGCTTTGCTCGACGCTGGCTACAATGAGCGCAAATTCCCTCGCGACAAAACCTCTGTCATTCTTGCTAATGCCGGCCATGGTCCAATCACAGCATTGTATTCACTGCGCTCAATGCTAGGTTGGAAGCTCGATGGTCTAGACGAAGAAACCACCGATCAAATCAAAGCCGTTTTACCAGAATGGACTGAAGACTCATTTGCTGGGTATCTCGGAAACGTTGCTGCTGGTCGTGTGGCCAATCGCTTCGACCTAAAAGGCATCAACTTCTCTATCGATGCCGCCTGCGCCAGCTCGCTTGCGGCATTATATGTAGGGGTGAGCGATCTGCGCTCCCACGCTAGCGATGTGGTTTTACTGGGTGCCACCGACACCCACAACCAACCAGGCGACTACCTGAGCTTTAGCAAAACCCACGCACTCTCACCGAGCGGCCGCTGCAAAACTTTTGACGCCAAGGCCGATGGCATTGCTATCAGCGAAGGTATTGCAATTCTTGTACTGAAGCGCCTCAGCGATGCCGAGCGAGATGGCGACCGCATCTATGCCGTAATCAAAGGTATTGCCGGCTCCAGTGATGGTCGTGATTTAAGTTTGACAGCACCACGTCCAGCTGGACAGATGCTCGCTCTACATAGAGCCTACTCGGATGCAGGCGTTTCACCGGCATCGGTTCAAATAGTGGAGGCCCACGGAACCGGCACCGTCGCTGGTGACAAAGCAGAAGTAGAAGCCTTAACCAATGTGTTTAGAAACTCTGGCGCAGAGATAGAAAGTTGCGCCATCGGTTCTGTAAAAACTAACATTGGCCACAGCAAAGCCGCTGCCGGTCTAGCCTCTGTTATCAAAATTGCTAAAGCACTGCATCACAAAGTGTTGCCACCAACTATTAACGTCTCTGAGCCCAGCCCAGCCTGTAAGTTCTCGGAAGGCCCCTTCTACGTCAACACCGAGTGTCGCCCCTGGGTGCACTCTCAAGCAGATACACCAAGACGCGGAGGAGTCAGTGCCTTTGGCTTTGGTGGCACGAATTTCCATGCCGTTCTTGAAGAATATGTACCGCCATGCTCAGGCGAATCGGCTCCAGCTCTAGAAGCATGGCCCGCCGAACTATTTGTCTGGAGAGCAGCGACAAGCGAAGAGTTGCTAAAAACAGTGGCACAAACTGAAGCCGCCGTGAAGAAAATGCGCCTAGACTTCGCTATCGAAAGCAGCGATACCAGTCAAAAACGACGCAGACTATTCGATTTAGCAAGCAATCTAAATCAAAAGAACAATCAAAAACGCAGTAGCAAAAACAGCAGCAAACCTAGTGGCGAAACTAGTGACTCATCTGCCAGCCTGGCCATCGTCGCTTCGAGCATTGATGATCTTGAGCAGAAAATAGCCCTGGTGAAAGAGAAGCTCGCAACAGCTCAACTAGAAAATTTGAAGCATGCTTCAAGTTCAGCTCAGGGTCAGACCGTTGGGAATATTCGAACCATTCAGTTTAGCCTGCCCACCGGTGTTCATTTCCGTTCTACATCTAATATAGATACTTCTGCCAATACAGAAACAAGCACGACGGCTCAGCAACCAAACAAAGTTGCTTTCCTCTTCCCGGGTCAAGGTTCACAGAAAGTGAACATGCTCAAAGAGCTGTCCATTTACTTCCCTGAAATTCTCAGTACCTTAGAAGAGTCAGACCGCTACATTGCTAAAAACGACAGCAAGCCTGGCTTCGCTAAATTTGCAGGCAAGAACAAACTATCTCAGTACATTTTCCCAGCACCAACTCTTTCTGACGTACGAAAAGCTGAGCAGCAAGAAGAGCTGACCAGCACAGATGTGGCTCAACCGGCTCTTGGTGTTTGCGACCTGGCCATGCTAAAACTGCTAAACGGTTTTGGTCTGAAAGCCGATATGGTAGCCGGCCACAGTTATGGGGAGTACGTCGCCTTGCACGCCGGCGGTGTCATTAGCGCCGAAGATCTGCTCACTTTGTCAATCGAACGTGGTCGCATTCTCGGCCAATGTGCCGCAGAAAATCCTGGGGCAATGGCAGCAATTTCGGCGGCGCCAGAATTGGTGATAGCAGCCTTGAAGCAAATGCCGGGCGTCTATTTAGCTAATATCAACACTCCAAGCCAATCAATTATTTCTGGCTCGCAAGAAGCAATAGAAGCCGCCCTGACAGTGTTCAAATCGAAGCAAATTGCAGCCAAACGCATTGCTGTTTCTGCGGCTTTCCATAGCCCACTGATGACTGGCTCCGATAAGCAACTTGCCGAAGTCTTGCAATCAGTGCAGTGCCAAAGTCCGAAGATACCAGTATTTTCAAATAGCACTAGCCTTCCATATAGCAGCAATAGCGCTGAAATAGTTAGTCAACTAAGCCAGCACGCCCTCAAACCAGTGTTGTTTGTAGACCAGCTCAAAGCCATGCATGATGCTGGAGCCCGCTTATTCGTTGAAGTAGGCCCAGGTTCAGTGCTAACCGGTCTAGTGGAAGCTTCTCTAGCTGACCGTCAGTTTGTGGCAGTTAATTGTGAGCGTCCCGGCAAAAACAGCTTAGAGCATTTCCTCTCGACTCTAGGTCGCTTAGCTGTCAACGATGTTGATATTGACCTGGGTAAACTGTTCTGGAACCGTCTGGTTAACAGCAAAGCCAGAATTCGCACTCATTTCGCCCCCAGCGGCAAACAACTTTTATATCGAGTCAACAGTGTTGGCATCGCTCGAATAGTAGACGGTGAGTCGAATCTCAATTCTTATGCCAAGGCAATGGCTTCTGTAAAAACGCAAAATGCGGCCAAACAGCCTCCAGTCAAAGCTTCAGCTCAACTTCAGCCCCAGGCAACGGCCCCAGGGCAGCAGGATCGAGCAAAAGTTTCTCCTGCCCCACAGATGACAAATGCTCTCAAGACCACCCCAGCGACGGCCTCTCCAACTGCGGCTCCGCAGCCGATGATAGCAACAGGCCAGACGATAGAAGCCAGACAAACAAACGGACAGCTAGCAATGGACACAAATAACAGAAAGAACGGGACCCAACCAGTCGGTCGCCCCGATCAAAATGTCGACAAGGTAATGCTTGAGTTCCAGCAAAGCATGCTGGAAATGACAAATCGCTTCCTCGAGACGCAACAGAATGTCATGCTGGCCTACCTGCAAGCTAATGGCCGTGGTGGTTATCAACCGCAGCTAACACAAATCAATCAACCTGGTCAGCAGTTGCCAGCGCAGCCTATGCAGCAACCTATGCAGCAAACAATTCCTGCAGTAGTTGTTCAACCAACCGCTCAAAACTCTAGCTTGCCATACACAGAACAAGCACCAGTCGCCACTTATGATGTTGGTAGCAATGGCAACGGCTCCTATGGTAGCAACGGTAATGGCAGTAATGGCAACGGCAACAATGGCAATAACGGCACTAGTAATAGTTCCGCTACCTACGAAATTGCTCCCCAAGCCGTGGCTTCCAACATACACGCAGAACCGCCAGCCGCTCAGTCAAACTTGATCGATCCCGAAGCCCTGGCAGAAAGTCTTTTCGAAATCGTCAGCGAACGCACAGGCTATCCGCGCTCGATGCTTGACCCTACCTTAGATTTGGAAGCTGATCTTGGTATCGACTCAATCAAGCGCGTAGAAATC
>CALRJJ020000051.1:0-13445 GCA_943367505.1 Flavobacterium psychrophilum
CTGATAAGGAAGCTCCGATTTCAATCGGCTAACAGCAGCTAGCAGACGACCATTTTGAGCGAGACAATCAACACTATGTTCATCGCCAGGCAGATACTCCATGACGATTAGCTCCCTGAAACGCTCTGCCTTACTGAGATAGAATCGTGCTTCGTCAATGCTTAAGGCAGTTGTGTCACCGTCCAGTAAGCGGTCAAGAGCATTTCCATCTGCTGAGATAAAGTGAAAACCAGAGCCGTAAATACCGACTGCTGGCTTGAAACACACGCCTTTCCCTAGCGCCGTTAAACGATCGAACTCAGCGTTAAAGCCAGCTATATCTGTCACTGAAGCAAACAACGGGATGTTGGCCAGGCCCAGAGGCAAAGAGCGATAAAAACTGACTTTATTATCTAACAAAGCGAGATTGGGGTCTGAGGCAACGAGCAGAAGCTTACAACCGAGCTCAGCAAATTTATACTCAGCTCGTGCTAAGGCTTTAGTGCGCCGTCCAGGAAGGAAGAGACTGACATTATGCCGTCTGACGAAATCCAAACAATAGGCGACGTAGCTCTCCTCAGAATTGTCAGAGTCGAGAGGCTCTTGCTCAAAGTGATCAGCAATCAACCGAACTGGGCTGTGCTCATCAGAATGGCTACAGATGAGGTAGAAACGCTTTGAATCAACGTCAGCACGAAACTGCTTTAGCACGCTGTAGGTGCTCGATATATTCTTGTTGAGCCAAATCCGACTTTGTGTGTGTGCCATGGTTCTATATACAGAAACGACTTTTAGATAGTAGCGATTTTTACTTCGGCGAATACCCAACTAGCATTACTTAACTAGCCTTAGTTAACTAACACTGTTGGCTGGTGCTTTACGAACTCCATAAATTTCAGCGCGAGCAATTACAAGCCGCGCCCAATTGGCGTGGGTTGTAGGCTCACACATGCGCGGCCCCTTGCCCTCATCGTTGCTCGCACAAAATACAGCCGGAGCGTTGGCATCAAGAATTTGCATAGCCTCGCTCAAATCCTCCTGGCTAACAGCATAAGCGGCTTCAATTAGAGGAATTTGGCTTGGATGTATCGCTGTCTTTCCTAACAATCCGAAATCAAGGTCCTTCGCAATCTCCGCTTGCAAAAGCAGCGGATTATTCATCACTTCAAAAACGGGGGCGCTCAAACCTATGCCATATGGAATGAAAACACCAGAGAGCATTCCAATCGTATGTCCGATCGCCGTCTCATAAACTGTTGAACAAGGATTACGCCTCGATGATAGACAGCTGAACAAATCGTTAGCACCAATGCGCATACACAGAATGCGATCACGAATTTTTGGATCCTCAAGAATGCTTTCTCTCAATTTGATCATAGAATTGATGTCGAAAGCCTCTGCCGTCTCTAAAGTAGGCATTAAGAGAAAGGAATCGTTGTCATTTAAGTTGGCGCCATAGATATGAAGGTTGGCGCTAGTTACCTTTGGCAAGACAAAGCCAGCAAGATTTGCGACCCCGTAAAAACCAAGAATCTTACTCATTATCTCTGGGCTGCGAACCCTGACAAAGCGCTTAATCGCCACATCAGAAACAAACTCAGGCAACGCGCTCTGCAAGTTGTTCAGAGCCGAATGCAGTTGATCTTCACGCACAGAGTCTTCTGTGTCAAAAATGACAGATCGAAGTGGCACAAACTTTTTTCCATTAGCAATTGCCACGAGGGCATCTACGGAATGAGTCAGCGGCACATAGAGAGATGCGCCAAGCTCAAGTTGATGTTTTTGTATTTGCTGAATCATGACACTAAGTACAGGTATTTTTCTCGGAATCAGTCTTCACCAAGCGTGGCGATGATTACGGCCGCAGCATAAGGCAGCTGACAGTCCACAATCACATTTACATTGTGTTGCAGGGCCAGAGTCTCGAGGTGGGCGACATCCAAAATACCGCGCTCTCTCAGGACAAGACACTCTGGTACCCGACTCAAAAGAGCCCGCGTAGATTCGCCAACTCCTGGTTTGACTCTATTACGATCACCGACGCCGTAAACAGCCATTGAACGTTGAACAAATGCCTCAGATCTAGCTCTCAAATCTAGTCTAGTCTCTTCATTCCATACATGTGGCTGCAGCGCGGAGAGTGCAATGGCTTCTGTCAAGTGCTTATCGACGATGGGAGAGAGCCTGTCTACAAAGTAGCGAGAGAGGTCTTGCTCTTTATATTCCTCGTAGAAGTAGCAGGCGTGAAAGTCTCCTTTTCTCACTACTTCATCATTCAGCACCGTGCGGCTAACTAGACCAGAGATAATGCCGTTGAGAATAGCTGCGGGCATCAAGTAGTCGTCTGAGGTTGCAGCTAGCCCAGCAACTCCAGCAAGGTCTGCTACCACAACCATGTCTGGATTCATCTGCACATTGCGACTTTGGTTATACTGGCCGATAGTCTTAGCAAGCTCAGTGGCAATAGCGCCTTTACCTGTCCAGCCATCAACGAAGACAATGTCTTCTGCCTTGTGTCCTTGAGCCAAAATGTAATCCAGCGCGACGTCGTCAATACCCTTATCGCGAATGATAGACACAGAGTAATGATAGCTATCACGCCCCATAGACTTAAGCGCGCGGTGGAGTAAAACACCAACTGGGGTGCCAGCTCTGGCCAAGCTCACAAGTACAACTTGACCCGCCATACGATCTGCAAGGGCAACAGCAAGAGTGGCGATGTCTTTGGAGAAACGCTCTTCGTTGTTTTTCAAAGCTTCCCAGAAGAGCTGCATGTAGCGTTGGGAGGGAAGCTTCTCATAGGAGAGCATTGAAGAGTAGTGAGCGCCACTCTGAATTAGTTTTTCCTTCTCCAAAACTGTAACAAATGGGATCTTGGCTGGCTTGAGCAAGAAATTGACATCGCCAGGCTCGTAGCTACCGGAGAAATGATGATTCTTTTGAGCAACAGAAAGTGTAGGCAAAACTGAATTAGTCATATCGGCTATCCTGAATTAATGTTTTTTTGAACGATTTCTGAAGCCCTAAACAGACGAAAAGCTATCAACCCATCAAATAGCTCATCGTGAGATGAAGTTTGAATTGGGAATAGCCGCTACATTTTCAAGAGCTAAGAAATTTTGGCTCTTGGCTGGAATTAGAGCGAAGTTCGACTGCGACATAAACAGAACGTCGGTAAAGCTGTCACCAGAACCAATTATCACAGTCTCTTCCGACGGCCTAATGAGATTTTCGAGGAGCCAAGTACTGGCTTTCTCTTTGCCTAAAAACTGAGGAAAAATAGCCAGATTGTTATCGTTGAAGTGAACTGTCCAATCTCTTGGCAAAAGAGCCTGAGCTGCTTTTCCAAGTTCAACCAATTCAGTATTCAGGTGATCATTGTGCTTGACGCTGATGTATAGGGTCAGGCCTTTATCCTCGACAAGCCTTGCTCTTATATTGAAACTGCGAGCAGTGGCAATTTGAAGCAGCTGCTCGTATATTTCCTCAATGACCGCTTTGACGCTTGAAGCCTGAGCAGCAATCAACTCATGCCAAGTCGGTTCGACATTGCCATCAGGTTGCAGAATTACCCCACCAAAGGAGCAGATACTGTAGCTTTTGAAAGGGAGATGCACGCGGCGAAAGGTTGCGGTATCACGCGCCGTGTTTGGAATAACAAGAGCCGTGCTGTTAAGCCAATTGAACAAACTTTCTTGAGCTGGTGTCATGAAGCCACATGCTTCACCGTTAGTTTTATAAGCAACTGCTTTGGCGAGACCGCTAGAGCTCAAATGACGAGCTGATTGAAAAACGTTGTTGTCGAGGTCGAGCAAGATAATTACTGGCTCAGAAGTATTGGCGATTTCGACGCGATTATTTATCATTTTGATACCTATGGTTTGCAGATTTATCGAAAGCTAAAAAACCAAGACTTGAGCATTGAGTGCACGAACTAAGTCTTGGTCTATCGAATCAGCGGGCGTCTCTGTACAGATCAAGACCCGCTCGAAATCTTCCTTAGAGCTATTGTGGAGGAAGTTAGCAATACCCTCCTGACAATGATCAATGAAGGCTAGAGACTTGAGTACCGCTCCACCAAGCTTGATCGGTGACCGCGTGGTTGATTGAACGGCTACATATGCCTCAGGGTAGCGATGCTCCAGTCGCTCCGCAACCAAGAAAGGCAGATATGAAAATTCACCCAGGCCAAGCACAAGACATCTCTCCCCAACAGCAAGTTCAATGGCAAGCGGCTTAACGAAATCGTGCAGGTTCATTGGGTCAACAAGCCCCAAGCGCCCATAATTATTTTTTAAAATGTGGTCCTTAAACTTGCCAGTGCCGGAAGAATTGGCTACTCGAAGATTTATTAGATCAGGATGAGGAGCAAAACTATATTGGCCAGAAAGCAACGAAACCGACTTAGTTCTGATTCCATGTTCATCAAAGAGAGAGGCATGCCTTTGCTCAGTCAGCAAGCGACCACGCCAGTCAGTGATAACAACCGTAACCAGATCAGAGAGTAAGCTAGCAACCTTCATACGAAAGGCTTTAGCGAGGTTAACAAAAGTTTTG
Organism: Flavobacterium psychrophilum; assembly: GCA_943367505.1. Taxonomy (GTDB): domain Bacteria; phylum Cyanobacteriota; class Vampirovibrionia; order Obscuribacterales; family Obscuribacteraceae. The sequence continues at coordinate 4,537 of CALRJJ020000051.1, forward strand.
CCTGTACTGGCTTCATCATCAATCAGAACCAAACTTCTGGCAGACTTAAACAACGCCCTAGCGTGATCATCAGCGGGGTAATAGAGATTGTGATGGACAGCATGGCTATGCTCTTCAATAAAGACTAGCGCTTTCTCTCTATTCAGCTCGAATCTGGTGGTATGAACGAAAACAGTGTCAGTACGCTGTGTTCTCTTAACATACTCTTCGTAGACACCATGGCCAAGCGCGGTAGCCGTTTCAGCCATTCCGATAAAGACCACTGGACCGACCAGGTCTGGAGAGATTTTATCGGCCAACCTTTTGTAGCAGTCACGCATATCAGACGGCTTGGTCGGAATATGCTTACCAAGCCTCTTTGAGACAAAGAGAAAACCTCTTTTCGGATTTTGCCTGGCGGCGAAGTCACACAACGAATCCAGGCTCAAATCAGAATCTTCAACTTCAACTTGAAGAATGCCGGTGGGCAATTCAACTGTCCTGCTCTCGATAGGGATTGAAACTGGGGACGAATCACCTGGAATCACTGAACCATTCATAGTTTTTAGGTTTAACTAGATCAATTATTTTTTCTATTCGTGCGTACTTGGCAGACTCTTATCTCCACCACGGGCAGCTCGGACTTTATGGCCAGCACCATAAGTAGAGCCATAATAATCTCGCAGAAGCGCATTGAGACCACTGCTAATGGCGTCCTCTAGTTCAAAACTAAGGTCAGAAGCCACAGTGATTCTTGTTATCGTTCTCTTCCAGAGCGCAACATTTTCAACAATATTGGCCGAACTGCGAATTATTTCTACTCGACCAGCTACTTCGAGATGCACAGTTAGGCGAATTTCAGGCCCAGACTTCTCAATCAAAAGCAGCACTTGTAATTGAGAATAGTCACTGTCTTGCAGCCATTTATCTTGCTCGAAGCACAATAACTCTTCATCAATCAATACAGCCTTTACTAGATCAGCGACCCTTCGCTTTGCTAGAGGGAAACGAAGATTAAACGGCCCCTCTACGGTTATGCAAAAGCCAGAAAGACCAGTAAGAAGCTGAGCTCGATTCTCGCTCTTGCCCTTACTTGTTTTGGCTCGAGGCCTAGAGCTCGGAGTGAGTGCAGCTCGATAATTACTGGAGTTAGATCGCCGATCGATGCTTAGGGTTTTACCTCCGTTCTTCCAATCTAGTGAAACGAAATACAAAACCAAGCAGATCACCAATATCAGCGTGGTTACTACTGGAAACTCTAGATAAGCAGCGGTGATAAACATGACGAGAATACCAGCCGTCATGATGTACATTCTTAGGCTTTTCAAGGTTTTTCTCCGGAAATACAAGTTACCTTGACTACTTTTAGTCCCAAAAAAAAGTGAGAATCTGGTTTCTGCAAAAATTGCAAAAACCAGACCCTCACATCAAAGGAAGTTCGATTATGAGACGAACACCAACACTAGAACGGAATCTAACTCAATTTAGAAGACTCCACAAGCTTTTTGTACTTAGCCACGACTGGGTAGAGACTATCACCAGCTGACTGAGTGTTGCTAGCTTCCACAATGTCACTGCTAGCTTCAGAGCCCTGAGTAGCACCACCAACAGTGTCCTCGACGCGAACAGCAACTGCAGTCACATCAATCACCGTGCTATCAGTCAGCTTAGAAAGGTCAGGCAACTCAGGCTGAGTACCTGCAGCAATTGTTTCTGCATCGACATCAACTGTGCTCTCTGAAGCAGGCTTAGATACAAAGATCTGGGTAACAGGTGATACCAAACCAGCAGCCAATTCAACTACATCTGATGCCACTTCACGAACATAGCTAACAGGCTGGGTGAACAGTCTCTTGACGGCCAAAACGTCCGTGGTCAATTCATAGACATTACCAAACAACTGGCCAACGTAATTCACACCAGGTTGAAGCACTCGTTGCAACGGAGCAACCTGAGAATAGGCTAGGCCACCGAAAATGATGGCAAATATGCTGATAAACTTGGTCAATTCATCGGCGCTGAAAATGCCTTGCTCTTCGAGCACAAGCAAAATTCCAACCCAGCCAACTAAAAGATAGGCAATCGGCTCAAGGATAGGATATTTATTGGTCAACTTAAGAAACAACCCAGCGACAAATCGCATTGCTAGTATGCCTATGGCAACACCCGTGAGAACAGCCCACAATTGGTCAGACATTGCCACGGCAGCAGCAACATTGTCGATGGAAAATGCAAGGTCTGCTAACTCAACCGCGAGAACGGTAGCCCAGAAACCACCTTTTACGGCCTTCACTTCATCCTCACCTTCCCCCTCCCCGGCTTGTCCTAGATTGCTTACCATCAACCAAATTAGATAGGAGCCACCGGCCAGTTTGAGCCAAGGGTTTTGAATAATCAAACTGGCACATACCAGCATCAAACCGCGGCCTGCGTATGCGCCGAAAAGACCTGCTCGCAGAGCTATGGTCTGTTGTTCCTCGGGCAGATGTTTGACCATAATCGCCAAAACCATGGCGTTATCGACGCTCAAGAGCCCCTCAAGAATCACTAGAGATGCCACCACTGGGCCTCCGGTCGCAAGCAAGTGCAAGGCTGTGGAACTTGCGAGCTGAATTGAAGTAGAGTCGAAAGCAAGAGATGGAATAAACATATGGCTTAACTAGTAATGGATAATATTGAGCTTGAAGGTAAACGCAGAATACGAACTAGAGTCGCGATGAGCACCACGACCCTAATTTCTTACACTAGAGACCAAGAGCGTTGTCTACTTCGATGAGAACACTAGACGCCGCAGCAGTAGAACTGCTCCCCTTAGTCAACTCTCGTGCAAATCCAGAGAGCTGACGAGCGACTTCGGGGTATGACCTTAACGCTTGAAGACTCTTCAGCACTTCGATGCGAGAAAATGCATCAGAGGCATCATTTGTAAGCAAGGCCAAATCGCGGCTTAACGCTTCAGGTGAGACAGCCTCGTTTACTTCTGACCGTTGACTGAGTTTACCCGCATACTGGGTTAAATTTTCACCCACAGCAGGTGCCTGACTGGCCACTAGAGCGGCTACAGCCAAATAGGCGTTGGCCACTACCTTGGCCTCAGGCCCGAGAACAACATTAGCCACAGTATCAACAGCTGCTTTAGTAAAACTTCTGGTAGCAGTAAAGTAGCTCCAGATTTGCTTTGCGCCAGTCCAAAGGTACAGCAAGAATAGGCCAACAATCACAGCTCGCAAGAGAAAAATGTCTGGCAGCAGCCAGGACACAACCATCGGAGCAGTAGATAAAAATACGAGGCCATAACCGATAGGTTCGGCATTACTCGAAATAGCCGGAATGCGGCTAACCTGTCTGCCACCAAGAAAGCTGACAAATTTTCGAGCAGAAAGATACGCACCAAAGAGCGCAACGATGCCGATTGGAATGCTGAGAATCCACATATATTTATACTTACAGGTGAACTAATTTCGAAAATCAAAGGTTGTAGCAAAAGAAGCAGAGTCTAACAAGATGAAAGCTTTAAACAAGCATCTCGCTAGATTCTGCTAACTAGGGGCTATTAGAGGCAAGCTGGAAAGTCGATCGAAGCTACTTAGTGCTGAGATCAATTCCCAAGTCTTGCTCAGTCAATTTCAAAGCGCCTAGAATCTTCTTCACGACGTCCTTCTCCTCTGGGGCGAAAGTGCCATCAGAATTAGCAATGGCAACGCCGATGCGAGCAGCAGTAATTGCCGCCTCACGATTGCCAGAGATTTTACCAACGCGACTGTAGAGATCGATCTGCCCAAACTCATCGAGAGCCTCATCGGCATACTTTGTGAAAAGCCGACCTAGCTCACTCGCATCAAAAACCTTGAGTGCCTCGTTACGTTGTATCGCCTGCGCTACCTTCGAGCGCTCAGTTGGATCAATAGATCCATCAGCCGCTGCCACAAGTGCGCAGATCGAAATGACCGCTTCTTTGAAGTTGTTATTCTTGAACTTATTGATGTTTGCACCTGCGCTATTAGCCAGGTCTTGAATGCTGCTAAAAAATCCCATGGTCTTGCTCCTTATCCTTTTATGTTTTGAGTTTGATTCAATGCGTGAAAGTTCAACGGCTAGGCCGTAAGCAATGCAAACTAGCAAAGACCTGGACAGCCAGAATCTTTACTAGAACAAATGACCGCTCAAGGCGGTCGACAGAAGTTGTGATTCAACCTAAGAACTAGCCAGTAAAGGAAAGTCGGATGATGTCTTCTGGTGAAAGATTTGCCTTCAAAATTTCGTCAAAGTGCACCACTGCGACGACATCAAATGCCGCTCCTTTTGCTTCCAGACCGTTGTCTAGTGTCTTAAGCCAGCTAGACGCACCTGAGTCATGACCAACTTGAATGACGACGATACCGAAATCGGTCTTCTTCTTGATACGCCTACTGGCATCGATAATCACCTGCTCAACCAGATCACGGTCGCTAGGGCTACCATCGGTCCATATCAGAAATGCCACTGGCTTCTCTGGCGAGATAGTCTCGTAGACAGCGGGTGTGGCTTTAGACATAAAGCCGCCACTCTTAGCTGGTGACTTGAGAGTAGCAGGAAGATAATGATCAATCATCTTGCGCAAGGGTGCGGCAAGGGATGTACCACTGTTTGGGCTATGACTAGCGAAAACAGCGCGCACTCTATCTTCAACAATTCCACTGTGAACATGGAAGCTATCATTGAAGAAAACAAGGTCAATACCGTCGTCATCAAACCTACAGACAGCGCGAGTTATCTCGGTGTTGACCTTTATAGATAGATTCCACCGACTCTCACCACGCTCACCCTTCTCAGAGCCCCAAGTCATACTGTAGCTTTTGTCGATGAAGCTGACAACATTGACATTGAGGGCTCCGAGACTCTGGACCTCTTTCAATTTACTAAGATTGATTGGCATACGACATACCTCATACCTAATTGTTTGAATCCAACTTTTCAGAATATCCACTTGAACCAACTGAGCAGAACGTTTCAAACAAAGAAGCGAAGCAAACACGCAAGCCAGAATGAACTAATGCCAGCGCTACCCGATGGAAGGCTAGGAAGTTAAGCGACTAAAGATAGCGCCTAATTCATTCGGTAAATATGGTGTTGCTTGCGATTGCTTGGTTTGAAATTGCTCAGTTGGTTTGGTGCGGACTTGAAAGATACCCTGAGGAAAACACATCAGGGCCAGACGATGCAAAGGCACTTTTGCCTAATATACGACTGAGAAAAACCGGCTCAAGCAAGTCAGAGCAGGAGATTCCAAGCCATCAACGCTCTCGGCGAAATCAAACCAGAAACTTTAATCGAAACTCAGGCTAAAAAAAGAAGGCAACCAACTATCGCTATCTGCAACCATTTGTTAAATTGCAGAACTTTATTTGCGAATGTACTTGTCACAATTGCTGTTGTAGTGTCTTGGTAATATCGCAGTGCCGAGGACAACTAAATATGAACAATCAGAATAATGTCATTACTGTGAGACCAGATACGGTGGTCGCCGTAAAAAGTATTTCTGACTCTTCAGAATACTGGGATTCAAAGCAAGCCTCAGAAGTGCTGGGTCGTTCACGTCGAACTGTCGCCAGATACATTGAAAGCGGTCACCTCAGCGCCGTTAAGATTGCTGGCCCCAAAGGACCAGAGTGGCGCATTGTACCTTTTATAGTGCAAAAATCCTGCGACTTGTTTGAGTCTTCTAGAAGCGATCATTATATTCACAAAATTGGCCAACTAGAACGTGAGCTTGAATTGTTAAAGAAGCAGCAGCAAGCCAACGAGCAATACCCTGGAGCTGAAAGTTTAGCGAGCTCAAAAGATATAAGCCCTAGCTTGCTGCAAACTGTTGCGGCCTTCTTTATGATCTCTGGGCTGCGCCTTGGTCTAGCACCAAAACAAATGAAGTAAGGCTGGTTGATAGACGACCAGCCCTTAGTGACTATCGCTAATATAGCCTTTGAAAAAGACTAGGCGATAGTCCAGAAATAGAGGAAAGGTTATCGACTATCACCAAAGAGTCGCCCTTCCTCATTACCGAAACGATAGTGGTAATTCCAAAATTAAAATGACGCATGCAGCCGCCACTAACTTCGAGGCCGCCAATTAGATCCTCACGGTTTGTGCCATGCAGAGCCATGTTTAGCAGCGGAAGTTCTGTCAAGCTCAATGGACGCTTAGAAGTCTGATTGAGATCAGCTCTAATGGTAATAGCAGCAACTCCAAGAGGGTTGCCCTTATCTTGATCGTAAGGCTGAATTCTGGCACCAGTTTCAGGGTCAGACCAGATTGGCCAGAGCACCAATTTGTCTATGCGATAGAAACCAGCTTTGGTCTCGTGACCAGGGCGCCCAAGAGAATTAGGTGTAGAGAAGACTGAAACCAGTCCTTCATCGCTGCGCTGCAAGATATAGGTGCAGAAAGAAGCTTTATCAACGAGCAATAGCGAAGGATGCTGCGGATTGTAGCCAGCCTCACGAATGGTTCCACGACAATAATTTTCACTCCGCTGCCTACCACTCTCTACTCGCTCAACAACATTCGGACTAGCATTTGCCCTTTGGCATAATGGAAGATTCGCAAAAAAAATAGCCACGAGCAGAGCCAGAAGAGTCGGAAGTCGGGAAAGAAATCTCAAAAGAAATCTCAATAGATAACTGATCATAGATATTTTTTACTGTAACCCTATAGAGGTCGCCCCCTAATCAATAGTTATGAGAACGTCACGTTGTAAGACCTACCAAAAACGCAGCGGCCAATTCCCGATTTGGTTTTTGCTTTCTTGAACGGCAGCGCAAGCCCGACTATCGCCAGCTTTACAGCGATTTTCAACCGACTTAGTTAGCCCCTCATTAAAAGCGAACGAAAAGAAGGCAAGGGCAAAACCGAGCAAAATCCAGCATTTCCAATCCATAAATTAAGTACCATACTAAAGATCACAAATTGCGAACTACTGCTGATTCTTCTGCGATAGCTCAGCAAAGTCGCTTTCCATCTTAAGCAACTCTGCTTCCAGAACGCGACGACTGATATTACTATCAGCCATCATCGTTTGGTGAAGCAGAACCAGCTGCCTTTGCCAAGCTATTGCTTGCAACAAGTCACCAGTCTTTTTGGCTATGGCCAAAAGTCGGTACAGATACATACGCTTTGGCAACAGAGAACTGGGGTCACATTCTGCCATCAAGACTCTTAGGTGCTCCTCAGCCTCACGGAAGTGACCCAACTGAAAACTAAAATCCGCAAGATAACGACGAGCAGCCGATATCTCATCTTTTAGAGAATATTGCCCTTGCTGATCGCTTGGCAAAGCCAGCAGCTGTGGCAATATCTGATGCACAAGCCAGTAACCAAATAAAACTTCTCGATTGAGCCATAAGAATCCAGAAAACAATACTAGACCTTTTAGCTCGGGAACAGAGCAAACAATATTGGTCTTGGAGTTGAAGGCCCGTCGAGCCTTAAGTTCTAAGCAATATTGTTGCCACGGTTGAACAATGGCAAAGTCAAAAGTAGCTAATGCCACTTCGACTTTGCCTTGCAACCTATCAATTAATAGGTTCATCATATTGAGGAGGCGCTAGACGCTTTGTTGGATAGAGGCGTTGAGCAGCGTTAATGCGCTGCAGTAAGGCAGTTGTTCGTTCATATTCGGTACGGAGAAACTCAGCAATTTGCTGGTCGCTCCATTCCATAAACTTTGGTCCGATATCTATATGGATTGCGGCAATTTTCGCTGGTGACATTCCAATGCGACCCAGCAGGAAATCGGCAAGAGCCTTCTCGTATTCCTCCTTAGTACGACCCTGAAGCTGCAGCAAGAGCACTCGTAAGTCAGAAATGTTTTGCTGCTGCTCAATTTTCTTGACAATACTCAAGCATTCAGCACTAGGAGTAGTATCAAGACTAGAAGAAGTAATAATGAACAAGAAATTCGATTCGATAACATTGAGTGGGCATGTCACAGAGGCCCCGTCGGGATAACGAACTTGCAAAGAAGGCGCAGCACTCTGAGCATTGGCAGTACCCGAAAAGAACATAGCCGCGAGCGAAACGGTAGCGGCCATACAGGCAGTCTTAAAAAACCTTGACAGTGCTATGCACATAGGTAATTGGTTCCTTTATATAGTTGGTTGCAGCCTTTTAATTCGAGAAACAAGGCAGAGAATTTAATTCTCTACCTTGCATAAGAGAGAAGCGAAATCAGCTCAAGCAAACTGATTTCACAGATTTACGAGAGTAATTGCGCTCTAGTTAGAGGCTGGAACGACTTCTCTTTCTCGGAGAATACGGGCAGAGCTATCTACGGAGTTTTCTTGACCGCCACTGGGGGAAGGTCCAGAATTGGAGCCAGCGCCAGGGGCCACACCAGCACCACCAACAGAACCGCTTATTGCTTGTCCGTTGCTAGAATTACCAGAATTAATGGAAGTACGCTTAGCACCAATAACTTCAAGCAAGCGGTCTGCAGCAGGAAGTACGTAGCTAGTACGTTGTTGTTGATTCATGTAGGGGAACAGTTCAAGCAATGCAGCAATAGCATCGAGGCGTTGAGCACTCTCAACTAGTGGGCCGCAATCAGCAGGCATTTTATCGCTAGTGCGACTAGCGCCGGCATTCAAGACATAGACAGTGACATGCCATTCCGAGCTTTCAGTAGGACAGAAGACATAGACACGGCCTTTATAGACATAGCTTCCGGCCTGGATATTTACATCAGGGTTGCGCACGGGGTCTGGCAGGTAAAGAAAATTGTTATCCCCAGTACGCAATACACTGGTGACAGCACCAGCCGCAGTGGTGGCAGCTCCGGAAACGGTTGAGGCTTCTCCACTACGAGTACTTGAATTAGAAGTAGAAGTAGCAGCACCTGAGGTCGATGTTGCACCAGAAGTCGATGTTGATCCAGAAGTTGATCCCGAAATAGCGGT
>CALRJJ020000052.1:0-13393 GCA_943367505.1 Flavobacterium psychrophilum
ACCTAATTCTGATGCCAGTGAAGGCCAGCCAAAAAAAGGTTCTGGTTCTGTAACCATAGACTTGAATGATTCGAAGTTTCTGCGTCGCTTCTAGCGCGTAGAGAGTTTTTTAGCCCTTTCAGTAGAGAAGCTTTCGAGTGTCAGTAGGATGCTTGAAGGCTTTTCTATTTTACTGTCGATACTAAATAAGGTGGCAAATTTAGTTCGCAAGTCACAGACTCGTCACCGTACAGTCACCACTCGGTCGCATTGCTTCGATTATTGTATTTGAGTAGACACCACGCAATTTTCGTGAGGAGAACAAATCATGGTATACGCGCAGTTCGAAGGTGCTCAGTTCCGAACTACTGATTCAGGCACTGCAAGCCAATCAGATTCGGCTTCTGCAAAAATGTTATTTGAATCTCAATCTTACCAAGCTCATGATAAATCTTTGTCTGGCGCTAGAGGTGGCGCTACTGTAGGCGCTGGCGATAATACCGGAACTAAGACTGGCGATAAGGAGATCGATAAAATCATGACTGGCTTTGCTATTAAGGAAGACGATGCGGCTGCCCATAAGAGTGCCATCGCTTGTCGCATGATGAAAGGCCAACGAATCGAGTATGGACGAATCATCTCAACTGATAAAGACGGTGATGGCAAACCTTCTGTGCCTGGCCTCGATGGTTCAAGGGGGCCAACAGATCAGGATCGAGCCAGCCGATTTGAATTGTATTTGTGGAACTTGTGCAATCGCCGTAAGTAATTTGGCTTGACCGAAAGTGATGTTTGCGCACCGTTGGCGGTGCGAGAAAGGCTCGTCAATTTAATAGTCTTGAACCTGTGGAGGAGAATGAATAATGGTATATGCACAGTTCGAAGGAGCTGAAGCGAGTCAGCTCAGTGTTGCTAAAAGGGACAGTGATTCAGTATCGTCGCGAATGTTTGCTGAAGTTGGAAATTACCAGGTGGCCGAGCAGATCGTTTCTAATACTAAAGGTAACAACTATAGTGCTGAGAAATCAGCTGTGAAAAAAGATATCGAGAAGATGTTGAATCATTTCGGCATAGATGATGCTCAGCAACAGAAGCCCAAGCCCATAGACCCCGGTCATTGTCCTCCGTGGATGACTCCTGGTAAGCCTGATAAGCATCCTGATAAGCCAAGCCTGACAGAGGTCAAGCCAGACAAGTATCCAGATAAATATCCGGACAAATATCCCGATAAACCAGGCGGGAAGCCCTGGAACCCAGAGCTTGGAGTCTGCGCACCGGGGAGCCCCTACAAGATCAATTGTTTTGACGACAAAGATTCAAAGCTCAAAACTAAATAGGAAATCGCAGAAGCTGGCGTGATAGTCTTCTCCGGGCTAAAGCGCCAGCTTTTATCGACTTGAACGTAGTCTGTAGCCTACTCTTGGTATGTTTTCGATCAATGATTGATCATCTTCTCCGCCATCATCGATTTTTTTGCGGATGCGCTTGATTGCTGTGCGGAGCCCTTCTGGGCTGGCGTCCGAATCCGATTCCCAGACTCTGGCAATAAGGGCTTCGGCGCTAAAAACTTGGTCCTTATGCCGGAGCAGGAACTCTAGCAAGGCAAAGTCGCGGGGCAAAAGGTGCACTTCTTGACCGCCTCGCATAATGCGATGTTTGGAAGAATCAAGTTCGATGTCACCAGCTTTTAGTACAGATGAGTTAATCAGAGTTGGGCGACGCAGCAAAGCCTTAATGCGTGCCCCTAACTCCTTGATGTTGAAAGGTTTGGTCAGGTAATCATCGGCTCCAATATCTAGGCCGGTTTCTTTATCGGTAATGGTCGATTTGCCTGTGAGCATGATAACTGGCGTTGAGCCGCCGTTTTCACGAAATTCCCGCAGAATCTCTATACCAGAACAGCTCGGTAGGTCCCAATCGAGTACTACTACATCAAAACTCGATATCTTCAGGATTTCTCTGGCTAAATCTCCATCATAGGCTGCTTCAACGGTATAGCGCTCACTCTTGAGCCAGCCAGAGATCATGTCTGAGAGGTCTTGGTCATCTTCAACTAATAGGATTTTAGACATTCTCTCGGTATCCGTTCGATAGCTACCTTCTGGGCAATTACAAATATACCAAACCATTTGCTCTCGGGTCAGCAAGTTTTAGGCTGAGGCGAGGAAAGTCCAGCTATTGGTGGTGGAAGCCAAGCGGTTCTGCTTTGCAAGTATTCTTGCCCAGTATGAATATACAATCTAGAGCAGCTTGATTTGCACAGTTCTTGTTTTGGAAGTCCTTGGAGATATTCGGCCCATGCTCAGACCCATTAGTCTAAGACTGAAGATTCTAGTGCTCGTGTCTTTTCCATTGATCCTGCAACTGGCACTTTTAGCAACAGTTGCGAACTTGCAAAATCAGGCCGAGAACGAGGCTCGACGTGCGGAGATCTCCAGGCAAATTGCAGACGAAGTAATTGCTATCACTCGTGATATGGTGGCGCTAAAGACAAATTTGGAGGACGCTCCGCTTGTTTCGTCGGAAGCGGCGCCGACTAGTCAGTACAAGATATTGAATGACGATATTGAGCGACATTTTCTCAAATTGAGAGAGCTAACTAGAGATAAACCAGTGCTAGCTCAAGCAGTAGAAAAGTCTTTTGCCACTATGCATCGGTCGCGGCAGCTAGTTGACGATACCCGGGTGGCTTATCAGGCTGGAAAACTGAGGGGGCGGATTGATCGATTTGAGTTTGTTGTTCATTTGCGCCGCCTTACTCTTGAACTCTCAAATCAGTTGCTTAGTATTGGCGATGCTGGTAAAGCTGCAGCAGATGCCAGTCCTGAAATTCAAAGAAAGTTTCGCGAGAAAGTGCAGTTCGTTTTAATTGGCGGAGGCGTGGCCAATATATTCTTAACTTTACTTCTTGCGCTTGTTCTCACTCGTAGCATTGTGAACAGGCTAAAGATCATGAACGACAATAGCTACCGTTTAGCCAGTGATAAGCCGCTCAATCAAATAGTTTCGGGTAATGACGAGATTGCCCAGCTCGATCATGTTTTTCATGACATGGCCTCAGCCTTGAAAGAAGCCGCTCGAAAAGAGCGGGCTATTCTGGAGAATGCCAATGACTGTATTTGTTCATTTGATTCAAGTTTGAAGTTCGTCTCTGTTAATCCGGCCTGCGAAGATTTCTTCGCCCTGGCGCCAGATGAGATTATCTCGACTCATTTATTCGACTATCTTAACTCTGAAGATACTGAAAAAGCTTGTGCCTTCCTCTCTAAGGTAAACCAGGGTACTAATCCGAGTAACCTTACTTTGTCAATTAAGAGAGCTGATGGCGAGGTTAGGGAGGTGCTTTGGTCGTCGCAATGGGCGCCGACGGAGGGTAAGACTGGCGAATTATTTAGTATTTTCCATGACGTTACCGAGCACCGGGCTGCTGAGCGACTGAAGCAAGAAGTGGTAGCTATGGTGACCCATGATCTACGTTCGCCACTAATGACAGTGCAGAATTATTTGCAATTTCTTGGCGATGGTTCTTATGGTGCTCTGGCTGATTTAGCCCAGCAGTACTTGCCAGGGGCGCAGCGAAGTAGCGAGCGAATGATGCGCTTAATTGGCGATCTTCTCGACATTGAAAAGATCAATTCTGGAATGATGGAGTTAGAACGCAAGAAAGTTTCGGTGCAGAAAGTCATTGAAGAAACTATTGAGCAGTCTTCTAATTTAGCCAATGACTTTAAAGTTCGTCTGCTGAGCGAGCCCGCCAATTATTATGTCGATGCTGATGAAGAGAAGCTCTTGCGAGTGCTAGCTAACCTTGTTTCTAATGCTTTGAAGTTTTCGCCCAAAGATGGTGTCGTCACTGTTTCGGCAAAAAGCAACAATAAGGTTGTAACTTTCACTGTTGCGGATCGCGGGGCTGGTATCCCCCCTGAGATGTTAGATAGTGTATTTGATCGCTTCCAGCAGGCCCGCAACCAAACCGCGCGCACGCGAGGTGGTTCGGGTCTTGGTCTGACAATTTGCAAGGCTATTATCTTGCTACATGGTGGCAGAATCTGGGTTGAATCAAAAGAAGGTGAAGGTTCTCGTTTTAGTTTCGAATTGCCGCTAGCTAATTGAATTTATAGAATCAAAAAAATGGTTAAATCAATGAAAGCATTCTTCATCACAACAGCGGCTCTTGAAGCTGGAGCCGGTGTTGCTCTGGTTCTATTTCCACTGCAGGCCGTGTCGCTGTTGCTTGGGCCCGAAGTGGCAGGGCCAGGGGCTATGCCAATCGAGAAAGTAGCAGGATGCGCTCTGATTGCCCTGGCGCTCCTTTGTTGGCTGGCTCGCCGTGATACCCAGAGTGCTGCAGCTCGAGGTATTGTCTGGGGTATGACTATTTACAATCTTGGTGTTATTGCGGTTCTTTGTGTTTTTGCTCTCGGCCAAGCTGCGCTGCCTCTGGGGCCGTCGCAAACGGTCGGTATGCTGCTCTGGCCAGCCGTAGTTCTGCATACGGTTATGAGCGCTTGGTGTGGCTTGTGCTTGGCGAAGAAGCCTTGCTAAATTTTTACAGCTGGCCGGTTTAGGTATTGCCGCATTATTTTGGCTCTTATGGCAAATGTATCTGGCTGAATCGTCCACTCGCTACTGAATGGACGAGTCATTAGGAAGATGACACCAATGTTGGTGCCCAGGGTAATAGCGACTAGCCCGACTAATACTGAATGCAGTAAGGGGCTGCCTTTGCCAACATAGAGATATGAACAGATTAAAACCACTACAGCGCAAGTGATAATTAAGGGCAGTAAACGCCAGGTCCAAGTGCTGCGACTGGCGACAATACGCACCCCGCGGCTTTGTCCCAGTTCGTTGGTGGTGCTAAGAAGAGCGCCTTGTACGGTTGCTTCTCCGTCGTTGGCTGGTCGAAATTGCAGAATGGTATCACTAATATTAATGAAGACTTCGGTAACTGCGGGGCTCATTTCTCCGTTTCTCATGGCTGGCCAATCTTCGCTCACTACCTTGTCGCAATAAGCAATGCACTGTTCTTGGATAGCTTTCTTTTGAGCCTCTGGCAGCCCTCTGGCTATGCGAAAGACTTCGCTAATACTTGTGGCTTCACCGCTAACCGATTGTTCCAGGGCTCGGTACTGTTCGTCTGCGCTTGAGACTAACATGCCTAGCAAGACTGAAACGAGGGTGCCGAGAATTGCCAGTAGAGCTACAATCAGCTCACCATTTTGGGCCAGATCAATTTTGATAGTTTTTGCTGAAAAAAATAAGCCTACAAGTGCTATTGCCATAAAGCCTGCGGCCCAGAAAAACAGTGGCGATAATGACATAGATGACCTGCAATTCGAAACTATAAACCGCATAATGCTATCAGTGGCTTCGCTCTATAGCAATATCACTTGGTGAGTTTCTTGAAGCTATCTATATCTTCTTTGGCTTTGCTGTCTTCTCCAAGCGCTTTGTATAAATCACTCCTTTGAAGATAGGCGCCCGAGTAATCTGGACGTAATCGCACAAAGTTGTTAGCGGCAGTAAGGGCTCGATCGTAGAGTTTGAGTCCTGTAAATGCATTACACAGCGAAGCCTGTAATTCCCAGTCATTGGTTTTAGCTTCCATTTTGCTAAAGATGGCTTCTGCTTCGGCTCGACGACCTGGTATTTGATAGAGAAGTTTAGCCCGGTAAATGCTATCGCCTAATTCTCCGGGCTTGCTAACTAGGCTAGGTTTGTCAAAATACTCTAGGGCTGTTGCTGGATCGTTTAGTTGGCTCTCTGTCAAATATGCAGACAGGGCAATCATCATGGGATTGTAGGCGCTTATTGCGATCGACCGATCGCAAATGGTTGTCCATTTTTTATGCTTTAGTTCGGTCGATTCTTTGGCAAAGCTGCTGTCATTCAAGAGGTTTTGCTTTTCAATGCAGAAATAACTAAAGCCTAAAATCGGCAGGCCAGCCGCTAGAATGAAAAAGGTTGAAATTCCTAGAAAGACGAAGCGAATCAGCTTTTGAATATGTAGAGGCAGCGCATAGTTCGGATTCTCAAAGTGGCTCTTTCCTCGCAGAATCAGAGCAACGGCTAGCAGTGCTATTGTGCCTAGACTAATTGATAGAACCACTCCCGAATTAAATGTCAGCGCATCCCGAAGCCATAATATTGGCGCAAGAAAGGCCGAAACTGCTGCAAGAGTAAAAAGTATTATGTTGGCAAATCCAACCGTTACTTTCGTGCTACTGCTCTTCGGCTTCACCTTTGGAATTTCATCAGGAGCTAGTGAGATGTTTGATGAATTAGCTAGCGAGGCTTTCGTGTTTGGCGCGCCCATGACTGCACTTTGTTGCAGCAGCTCGTCTTTATTTTCTTCGGCAATTGGCTCAGCTTCAGTAGCATCACTGACCAATTCGGCTTTGCTGTTCGGCTCAGAAGCCAGGCGAAATTTGAAGCCTTTCTTTTGCTTTTTGTCCAACTTGCTTCTCCCCCGGCAATCGCTTCGAGCCGAAGCTCGGAGGCTATGGAACCAGAATTCAGTTTCTTCTTTAGTCCAGTCGGTCTCGTCGGTTGGAGGAACAGCTTAAGCTCTAGTGCTTAACGAACATCATGATGCCAGCGCCAGCAAGTACTACTACCATGACAATAATGGCAATCATCACGGGGCTGATACCGCTGCGCTCTCTGGCATCGCCGACGGCGCTCAGTTCGCTTCCTTCTGGTTTCAATTTCTTAGCGCTTTTCGCTGCTGCGGCTTCTTCGCTCGAGGGCAGTTCGTTGCCTTCATATGAGCGCATGCGAGTCATGGCGCTACCAGTCAATGCTAATTCTTCTGCTGTGGCGGGAAGATTTGGTAAGGCGTTGATTAGGAGGTTCAGGCGAATCTTCAAACCTTCTTCGAGGTGAGCTGCTTCTTGTGGAAACGCACTGCAATCCATAAGTGAATAAGTGCCATGCTCGATGGTGAGCAATGTGGCCAGAGCGTCGAAGCCTGTCAGTTTGTCTTCAAGCAAGCGGGCACCGTGAATATAGGTGCTTTTGACGATCAAAAATTCGCCATCAATTTCGCCAAATTCAGAAGCCATACGAGCAATTGCATACTCGGCTTTCTTGCCTTTTTGAATGGCTAAAAGAATTTCTTTTGTGGAGCGATTCTCCCAGATTTTTCCTGACTCGATGGTCGGTAATTCATTCATTCAGGTTGCTCCGCCAGCTACTTAGAATTATGTTTTTAGTTCGAGGGTGACAGGGCAATGATCAGAGCCGTGCACATCACTGAGGATACCAGCATTGACAACGTTGTCGGTGAGGTTTTTAGAGGTAAAGAAGTAGTCAATACGCCAACCGACATTTCTTTCTCTCGCCGCTGTTCGCATGTGCCACCAGCTGTAATTGTGAGGCTCTTGGTTGTACATGCGAAAAGTGTCAGCATATCCAGCTTTGATAAATTTATCCATCCAGGCTCTCTCAACCGGAAGAAAGCCTGAGGTTTTTTCATTTTCTTTTGGTCTGGCTAGGTCAATAGCTTGGTGGGCTGTATTGAAATCACCGCAGACTGTCAGTTTCTTTCCTTCTTTTACAATTTTGTTTGCCCACTTGTAGAAGGCATCGTAAAAATCTAATTTGTATTGCAGCCGCTCTGGGTTTTGAGCACCATTAGGAAAATAGATATTAGCCATGACAAAATCGCCGAAGTCGGCTACTAGTGTTCTTCCTTCGCAATCGAAGCGTTGCACACCAAAGCCTTCTTTGACAGAGATTGGCTCTATTCTTGTATAAATACCAACACCGCTGTAGCCGCGCTTTTCTGCGTGTGAGAAGTAGCTCTTGTAGCCTTTTCTCTCAAGAATGTCTGGAGTTAACTGGTCGGCAGATATCTTAGTTTCTTGCAGGCCGAGGATGTCAGGCTGCTCGCCGTCCATCCAGTCGTAGAAGCCTTTTTTGGCTACAGCTCTGATACCGTTGATGTTCCACGAGACTAGTTTGAGATTAGACATTGTTACCACTCAAAAGTTTTTCCGGTCGAAAATTCTTCTATATCTTAGAACAAGGCGCACCTGCTCTTTGAGCAAGTGCGCCTTATTTATTTTTCGGCTTAAGTTACGGTGTTTGGCTTATTTCTTGGAGCCGACTGGTGTCTTTGCTGCGTTAACAGCTTCCAGTACGCCAGCATGAACGATTTCGCCTTTGTGAATATTGACACCGAGGTGTAGGGCTGGATCGTCCAAGCAAGCTTGGTAGCCATTTTTGGCTAGCTTGGCAGCATAGGCCATTGTGGCATTGGTCAAGGCACGAGTAGAGGTCCATGGCACAGCGCCAGGGATGTTGGCCACGCCGTAGTGCACCACGCCGTCTACTTCGTAAACTGGTTGAGAGTGAGTGGTTGCGTGGATAGTCTCGATACATCCGCCTTGGTCGATAGCTACGTCAACAATGACTGAGCCTTTCTTCATTTTGCTGACCATTTCGCGGGTGACGATTCTTGGTGCCTGTTTTCCAGGAATCAAGACTGCGCCAATAACCAAATCTGCACTTGGTAGAAGGCTTTCTAGGTAGTGGCCAACAGAGAATACTGTTCTGACTTGGCCGCCAAACACGTCATCGAGGTAACGTAGTCTGTCTAATGATAGGTCGAAGATAGTGACCCGTGCGCCCAGGCCGACGCCGATTTTTGCAGCATTGATACCGACAACACCGCCACCGATGATGATGATTTCGCCTGGTTCAACCCCAGGTACTCCACCAAGAAGTACACCACGACCGCCCATTGGGCGCTCTAGATATTGAGCACCAATTTGAGTGGCTAAACGGCCGGCGATTTCAGACATTGGGGTTAGCAATGGCAATTGGCCGTTGGCGGTTTGCACTGTTTCGTAGGCGACACAGGTAGCACCAGACTTGGCTAGATCTTCAGCCAACTTAGGAGCTGCAGCTAAGTGTAGGTAAGTGAAGAGCAGCTGGTCTTTTTTGAGCATAGCTACTTCTTGAGCTTGAGGCTCTTTCACTTTCAAGATCAAGTCGGCTTCGCCGAAAACAGATGCTGCATCAGGAAGAATTTTGGCTCCTACGGCCTTGTACTCGTCATCGCTCATACCTGAGCCCACGCCTGCGTTCTTCTCAACGTAGACAGTGTGACCTTCAGATACCAGTGTTTTTACACCGGCAAGTGTGATGGCAACGCGATATTCGTTGTCTTTAATCTCTTTCGGCACTCCAACCTTAGCCAAGGTCTTACCCTCCAAATATTCGAACCTAATCTCTATAAGCATCTGTAGAGATTGAAATTCTATCTCGCAATATGTCTTTACTATATTCTCTTGATAGATGTTTTATGATTGGCCGCTTGGCAACTCGTTTTTGGCTCTTGTTTGACAACCAAATTTGCCATTTACTGCATATTTGGCCACTGAGCTTCTGATAATTAGCCTGGCAGATCTTTGAGCTGATATTGTTAGAATCTGGATTTAGTAGCCCGATAGGTTCGTCACTCGGATCCCGGGTGCGCACTGCAACCAAATATAAGAGTAGGAAAATGAGCGACATAGTCATAGTCAATGGAGCAAGAACTGCTTTCGGAGCGTTCGGTGGTGGATTAGCCTCTAAAACAGCAACAGATTTGGCCGTTGAAGCCTCACTTGGTGCTATTGAACGTTCGCAAGTTGATAAAGAAACAATTGACTCTGTGATTATGGGCAATGTTATTCAGACCAGCAAAGATGCCATCTATTTGGCTCGCCATGTGGCTTTACGCTCTGGTCTAAAGGAAAATACTCCTGGCCTTATTCTTAATTTGCTATGTGGTTCTGGTGTCTATGCCGTCGCTAATGCGGCAATGCAGATTGAAAACGGCATGGCTACTACCGTTTTGGCCGGTGGCACAGATCATTTATCGAGTACTCCCTATAGCAGTTGGAGCACGCGTTGGGGCAACCGCATGGGTCATATGGAATTGTGGGATGGTCTAGATATTCGCGATACCTACGCCAAAGCATCCATGGGTGAGACTGCCGAGAACCTCCAGGAAAAATATAAAATCAGTCGCGAAGAGCAAGATCAATTTGCTCTGCGCAGCCAACAACTGGCTAAAGTGGCCATGGAGAGTGGTCGCTTAAAAGAAGAGATAAAGGCCATCGAAATTGTTTCGAAGAAAGGCACTGTCGTAATTGATCGCGATGAACATGCGCGTCCTGATACAACCATTGAAGGCTTAGCTAAGCTCAGACCGGCTTTCCGCAAAGATGGTAGTGTTACCCCTGGCAATGCTTGCGGTATTGTCGATGGTGCGGCCGCTGTGATTGTTACTAGCCTGAAAAATGCAGAAAAGCAAAAGCTGAAACCATTAACACGGGTTGTTTCCTGGGCCGTCACTGGTGTTCCACCAGAAATCATGGGCATCGGTCCGGTGCCAGCCATCCCAATGGCTTTAGATAAGGCTGGTTTGAAGATGGCTGATATTGATTTATTTGAAATCAACGAAGCTTTTGCTGTGCAGTATCTTGCTTGCGAAAAAGAGTTGCAGCTTGACCGTGATAAGGTCAACGTCAACGGCGGCTCCATTGCCCTGGGCCATCCCTTTGGTGCCACTGGTGCTCGTTTGCTCTTGTCTATTTCTATGGAACTGCAAAAGAGACAGAAGCGCTATGGCTGCGTCAGTCTATGCGTTGGCGGCGGCATGGGCATCGCCATGATTGTCGAGCGCATCTAGCAAGTAGATTCGAAAATCCAAGTTCTAATTCTGAGATTCGAAAACTAAATTCGAAAAACTAATATGTTGTCACGCCTTTGCGGCTTGATGTAGGTCTTACAGCTGCTGCTGTGCCATAGGTTTTGACATAGACGATTTTTTCTTCAGCTGGCGCAGCGGCTTCGGTCGTTTCTTCAACAATCACTTCTCTTGAATAAGGAATAGTGCCGCTGGCACCTCTCATCATGGGAAGTATTGATGGAGCATAGGCTGGAGGCGGTGGTACTAGGTATGCGCCGCGTCTTGCGCCTGATTTACTTTTAGCTTCGGCGCTAGGAGCATCAATATTGATACAGCATGCAAGCAGCGCAGCGGTCGACAACATGAAAACTGTCTTTCTCAACACTTGTGAAACCCCGTGGTCTAAACTGGCCAGAGCAATCTAGCCGACAAAAGTATGCGACAGGCATTGCCATGTCTGTAAAGTTCGTTGATTGGATCATACCACTGAGGTCTGACCGTCAAACCTCAGTAGCCTAACAACTAAAGTGGCCGAACAGCTAAAAGTTAGCTGTGGAACCACTTCGATTGTCTGGGATGCCTGCGCTGCTCAATGTTATCGACGTTTTTGCCGTCGAGGGGCTCCCAGGTAGCTACCGACTGACCCCACCAGGCCTTGGCATCCGTAACAGTGGCGTCAGCCTTACGTTTCTCGCCTCGGTTTAAATTTTGAGCTGCTTCTTGCTTAATTTTCTCAATTTTGGCCTGCTCCATTAAAACCTGAAACTGCTCTTCGATTTCGGCAGAAGAACTTACAGCTTCTTGTTTATCTGGGGCGCGCTCGGCCAGGCGGTCAAGATTGCTTTGCCAGGGATTGTGTGATTCGCCATCGGGGCTGGGGAGTTCATAGTAATCATCGTTATCAGACTGGTTGCGGCTGAACAGACGAATTAGGGGGCTAACAAGCTTCTGAAAAGAAATCATAGTAATTCTCCAACGACTATTGCTGAGTCAAAAGGGGTATTCCCCTGACAACAAGGCAGTAACGGTCGGGTTCTTCACGTAAAGTTGCGTAAAGCACTGTGAAGCAAACTGTAATAAATGGCCGTGTTGCAGTGGCTTCCCACCGAGGATGGCCACTTGGAAACGGGCTAATTTAGGAGGGCTTTATGATGCCAGCTCGACGGCTTCTTGAGCGGCCAGTACGAGCTGCGGTACTGCCTGCTCAATCTTTGGCAGGTCTAGCCTGAGCTGGTACTCGCCTGGTGGCTCAAAGCAATGGATGCAACGGGCTTCATATTGAGCATCGCCAACTAATATTTGTTCGCTTGAATGAACCACTCTCTGGGTGCGGCAGGCAAAATCAGAGCCACACTTGCGGCATACGGCCAGGAGTTTGTCGACACGGTCGGCCAGGGCCAAGAGGTGCGGTACTGGGCCGAATGGCTTGCCGCGGAAGTCTAGATCGAGGCCGGAGGCAATAATTTTCTTTTTCTGTCTGAGCAAGCTGATAATCACATCAATGATTTCATCTTCAAAGAATTGGCTCTCATCGACGCCAATGACCACGGCGTGGGATGAATATTTGAGAATGTCTTTGGCTGAATCAACCACAATTGCTTGCGAAGCCATGCCGTTGCGAGACTCTACATGGTTTGGTCTTGATCTTGTGTCTGTGGTGGGTCGCACGATAATTGTCGGCAAGTAGGCCAGACGGGCTCTTTCTATGCGTCTAATCAGCTCGCTCGACTTGCCGGCGCTCATGCAGCCAACAATCATTTCAAATCGATATCCGCTAAACATGAAATGGTCTCCGCAAAAAATCTGTACTTAATGGTAACCAAATTTGAACGATTTGTTTGTACAAATCAGTTTCATATTTCTTCACCTGATAAGCTCCTCACTCATTTTTCGGTATCTATCGATCTGATATGTCCTGAGATCGGAAATATTAAAGCACCAAATATGGTGGCGGCCTGGTGCATCGCGCCAGGCCGCCATAATCCGCTTATAAGGCAAAAGGTCTGAGATTTTCAGGGCTAATCGCTGCTCCTCTATCAGACTAACGTCTGAAGCGACCGCCGCCAGCACCCCTTAAACCACCAGCTGCTCCGCGCAGGCCGCCAGCAGCCTCCCTGAAGCCACCGCCTTCGCCGCGCATGCCTCCACCGGCACGGGCTTCAGCTCCAGCCCCTCTCATGGCCGAGCCTTCTCCGCCTTCGCCCCGGCTTTGGGCGAAATTGCTAGCACCTTCTTTAGCTTCACCGCTCTGGGCAACGAATGGATTACTGGCAGCTTGCTGGAATCTTTGTGGATTTTGCTTCTGCTGCTCTTGATACCACTGTTGCTGTTTCTGATAGTTCTCTTGTCCGCCATAGGCAGTTTGCCTGTTGGTCTGATTTTCGCTCATAGAGCTTTGACGGTTTTGTTGATTAGTCGCAGTCTGTTGTATGGCCTGCTGCTGGTTTTGCTGTTTTATTTGATTCTGGTTGTAGAGGGCCATCTTTTGATTTTCGTTTAGGTCTTGAAACTGCTGGCCGCTGCCGTAGCCATAGGCCTCGCCATTGGCGCCGTAATACATAGGAGTTCCGTAAGGGGCATTGTAATAGCTGTGAGACATGGCTGCTCCGGCCATAGCTCCCAGACCTGCAGCTGCGGCTGTTCCCGCTGCTCCCATGGCGCCACTACCCGAATTACCGGAACTGTTGTAGTTGTTGGTGACTTGTGTAGGGGCTTGCTGCTGCTGTG
>CALRJJ020000053.1:0-13291 GCA_943367505.1 Flavobacterium psychrophilum
GCACCAAATCCGGGTAGTACTGAGGCGCTGGTATTCAATCTGGGACATCATGTGCCTAGACCGTTGGCAAGACGACCAATACGAAAAACAAATCGGCCGCACCTTTAAAGAATTGAACAAGCAGCTTGGCAAGCTGCGGGATATTGACGTCAATATTGCCCACGCCAAGGAATATTCGCTGCCCGAAGAAGTGATTTTGCTTTGGGTGAAGAAACGCAAGAAACTAACAAAAGTAGTGGCGCAAAGAATTGGCAAGCTCAAATTACACCGCGCCGTCAACGCTCTCAAAACCTACCTGGGTCGAAAAGCCTATGAGCTTGAGCAGTACCTGGCCTTCAGTGAAGATGAGCTTAAACTCTCTATTAACGATTCAGCCTACCATCACATGGTTGGCTTTCTTGAGGCCACCGAACGCGTCGCTCATGAACAGGCTAAATTGGCCAATAGCGACGAAGAGCTTCATCAGTTGAGGCTCTCAGTAAAACGCTGGCGCTATATATTGGCAGAATTTTTTGGACTGACCAACCTCGAACTTGTGCAAGCCCAACAGCTTCTCGGCAAGCATCATGACTTGACCCTATTAAAGGAAGCACTTGAAGTCGCCGCTGAAAAAATCGGCAGCAAAAAGATCGAAGGGCTAGAAGAAGCCAAAAGCAGATTAGTTCTTGAACTGAGCAGCTTAAGTGAAGAAATAGCGCCCTTAAAAGACAACTTGCCCTACGGCCTAAGGCCATCTACCTCAATTGAAAGCACTTATTGACCGCCTGATTGTCAACAGGTAAATCAAATTGATTTAAGTGATTTATTTGATCAGTTAAGTAATATTGAAAGTAGCTCTAATAACCAAGTCATGAACATACAATCTAAATATCCGAAATTCTGGAAAACTCAATGCCAATAAGAAAGAAAGTAACTATTCTCGGCTCCGGCTCTGCTGGTCTCACCGCCGCCATTTATGCGGCCCGCGCCAACCTAGAACCGCTGGTAATTCAGGGCTTGCAGGCTGGTGGACAGCTGACAATTACTTCTGATGTTGAGAATTTCCCCGGCTTCCCTAATGGCATCCTCGGTCCAGAACTGATGGAAGAAATGCATAAGCAAGCTGAGCGCTTCGGTACTCAGTTTATTTATGACAATGCTGAATCGGTAGATTTAAGCAGCCGCCCGTTTAAAATTAAGACCAGTTCTGAAGAAATCATCACTGATGTATTGATTATCGGTACTGGTGCCTCGGCCAAGCTGCTTGGGCTTGAGTCTGAAAGCAAACTGATGGGCCATGGCGTATCAGCCTGCGCCACCTGCGACGGCTTTTTCTTCCGTGACAAAACAGTATTTGTCATTGGCGGAGGCGATACCGCCCTAGAAGAAGCGACCTTCCTTACTCGCTTTGCCAGTTCTGTCACAGTTGTGCACAGAAGAGATAGTTTCAGAGCCTCAGCAATCATGGCTGACCGGGCCCGTAACAATGAAAAAGTGCACTTCATTTTAGACTCAGTGGTAGAAGATATTCTTGATGTCAAAGAAGGCCAAGTTACAGCTATTCGCTTGCGCAATATCAAAACCAACGAAGTACAAGAATTGCCTGCAGACGGTGTCTTCGTTGCCATTGGTCACAAACCAAACACCGAACTCTTCCAAGGTCAAATTGAGCTAACCGAAACCGGCTACATCAAAACCGATGGTGTTAAAACCTCAATTAAAGGCGTCTACGCCGCTGGCGACGTCCAAGACGAACTTTATCGTCAGGCAATCACCGCTGCTGGAACCGGATGCATGGCCGCTCTTGAGGCTCAATGGCTCTTAGAAAACGAAGAAGCCGAAGCCGAGAGTGAAAAAAAAACTCTAGCCAGCACTAAGGCCTCGTAATTACGATTTTTAGTGCTTCAACAAGTAAAATGACTTTAGCCACAAATCTTACAAAGCAGACGGACTGCAAAACTTCCACACAGAGCCGTTTTAGAACGGCTGTTCTGGCTAATCCTGACATGGAACTGGCCCTGCGCAATTTTGCCAGAGTTCATCAGGCCTTTGAACATCCTCTTTTTAAAGCCCTAAGAACGAAAAAAATTACAGTAGAAGCTGCTGGTCGTCTACTAAAGAACTATGACGCTCATGCATCGCATTTGCGCAGGCTCTTGCTCAAAGCCGCCACTATCATGCCAGAATCAGCAGTAGGTTTCATTTTAGAGAACGTACGCAACGAATACGGCAACGGCGTCGATAGTGAGCGCCACCAGCTACAACTACAAGATGTCGCCTTCAGTGCCGGCGTTAGCCGCGATCAGTATAAAAACTTTGCTGTAGAAAAGTCAGTTAAGACTTTCATAAAGGCAGTGACACCACTCTATTTTCCTATCGAACAACACACGACTAAGCATGCTGCTCAGGTGAAAGAGCAGACGCGCTCTCTTTCTAAAGCTGCCATTGCTGCTGGTGCCATTACTGCCACCGAGCTGATGGCCGTTGAAGAATTCAAAGCTCTGCAAATTGCCTTTCAACAATTCTCGCTACAAGACCACATCTGGTTTGATCACGTCAGAGTAGAAGAAGAGCATTCTGGCGACTCAATTGCTCTGGCTCTCTATTTTCTCAATCACAATCAAAGCTTTGAAGCGGTTGAGTTTGGCTTAACCGGTGTACTAAACGCTAACATGCACCTGTACGATGGTCTGCTAGCAACGCTAACTTAGGTTTAAATTGACGATGAGCGTGAAGCTTCATATCGCCCTGGTATTGCGACTTTTCTCTAGTCAGGGTGGGCTTGAGCTCTATGCCCTGAAGCTAATCGAAGGGCTACTTAAAAGCGGTCACAAAGTCACTGTAATTTGCGAAATCGACGAGAGCAATCTCAGCCACCCAAACTTAGTTGTGCATAAATTCGCCGGGGCAAAAAAAGGCAGCAACAAATGGCAGAAGATCGAACACTACAGGCAGGTTGCGTCAGCAGCCGTAGACAAATTCGGCCCTTTCGACATTGTTCATTCACAACACTTCCCCCTCAATAGTGTGCAATTAGATGCTGTCACTTTTCATAACCATACAGCCGGCCGCTTATCGCTAGTTGGTTATCCCTTGGAAAAGCTGCTCAATAACTTCAAAATGGCCAGCGCTAAAGCTTATAAGCTACGCAATAAATATGACCTCGAGCTTTGTCAAAAATCACTTATGCGCATATTTGTTGCCACGGTGATGAAAGACGATTTCTACAATACCTATAAGCTTGAGCAATCGGCTCCCTTTGCCATTGCTCCACCCGGTGCCAGCTTAGCCCAAGAGCTGCAAGCAGCAGAAGAGAGAGCTGAAGAAGGTGGGCCCTTTACCTTCCTTTTTGTCGGCAAAGGCATGCGCAAAAAAGGTCTTGATACACTCTTCAAAGCTTGCTCAATACTAAAGAAAAGAAAACTCGATTTTCGCCTTCTGATCGCGGGCCTGAAAGAAAAACCGCTGCAAAAATTTGACATGATCAACCTGGGCATCAGCTCAAATGTCGAGTTTCTTGGCTATCAAAAAGATATGGCCAGGGTCTTTGCTAAAGCTAAAGCTCTGGTTCTACCATCAAAAATCGAGCCCTTTGGTATGGCTCCGATTCAGGCTATGCAATATGGTCTAGTACCAATCGTCAGCCAGGTCTGTGGAGTCAGCGAAGTCTTAAGCGACAGCAATGACGCCTTAATCTTACAGAACCATCTCAGTGCCACTGAGCTTGCTGACCTCATGGCAAAGCTTATGAGCAACACTGAACTCTACAAAAAATTATCGAAACAAGCGCGTCAATCGGCTCAGACTATAAGCTGGGATAAAACCGTTGCAGCCACAGAAGAAGCCTACGGGCGAATTATTGCCAGCAAACAAAAACTAGTAAAAGAGGATGTTCTGTGACTAAGAAGCAAGATAACAGCCCTAACGTCAAAAGCGTCCCAAACCGTCTGGCCAATGAGACCAGCACCTACTTACAGCAACACTGCCAGAATCCGGTAGACTGGTATCCCTGGGGCGAAGAAGCACTGAAGCTAGCCAAGCAAGAGAATAAGCCAATTTTACTTTCTATTGGCTATGCCGCCTGCCACTGGTGTCATGTTATGGCCCACGAGTCTTTTGAAGATCAAGAGACTGCCGAGTTGATGAATGAACTGTTCGTCAACATTAAAGTTGATCGCGAAGAAAGAACAGACCTAGACGAAATCTACATGAAAGCTATTCAGCTCATGACTGGCCATGGTGGTTGGCCAATGACTGTATTTCTTACACCAGATTGCCAGCCATTTTTTGGTGGCACTTACTTTCCCGTGAATGATCACCACGGTCTACCAGGCTTTAAAAAAGTTTTGAAAAATGTAGCCGCGGCATGGAAGACAAGCAATGCCCAAATTCTCGACAGCGCTTCAGAGCTAGCAAATCATCTCAAGCTTATGGAGCGCATCAAGTCAGACAAGAGCGACGACAACGAGAAGACTGGCTTTGCTGCTGTGGTAAACACCAACACCATTAATGCCGCCCTCGAAAAGATCCAGCGCAATTTTGACCGCGATCATGGTGGCTTTGGTGGTGCGCCAAAATTCCCCCATTCGATGAGTCTAGACTTGGCCATGCGGGCCTGCGCTAAATCATCTACTTTCAGTGACAGCCGCAAAGAGGAGTGCCTCGATGTCGTCCAAATCACTCTAGACAAAATGGCCTATGGCGGCATTTACGATCAAATTGGTGGTGGTTTTGCCCGCTATTCGGTAGACCGCCACTGGTTAGTACCGCACTTCGAAAAAATGCTCTACGACAACGCCCTACTGGCCAAGACATATATTGACGGCTATTTGTTGACCGGACGGGAATACTGGTTGAGAGTGGCAGAAGGAATTTTAAATTTTGTCAGCCGTGAGCTGACAACTAATCAAGGAGCATTCTATTCAAGCTTAGATGCAGACTCAGAAGGCGAAGAAGGCAAGTTCTATGTCTGGCGCCCCGAGCAAATTACAGCAGTTTTAGGCGAAGAAGAAGGTACCTGGTTCAACCAAGTATTTGGTGTTAGTGAGCGCGGTAATTTTGAACATAAAACATCAATCTTGCATCTGAGCAAATCACCAGAAGAGCTTTCACGCCAGTTCACCACCCCCCTAGACAAACTCTGGCAGCGCATCGATAGTGCCTCAGCAAAACTGATGGAAGAGCGCGCCCAACGCATTCGCCCAACTCGCGACGAGAAGGTGCTTACCAGTTGGAATAGTTTGATGATTACGGCCTTTATTAAAGGCTATAAGGCCACTGCCAAGCCAGAGTACCTGCAAGCGGCACTGAAAGCAGCTAACTTCATCTTAGACAACCTCAAAGCTGATGACCGTCTCATGCGAGTCTGGGGCATGCCAGTCAATGCCACAGATAGCCAAGGCATAGTCAAACTACAAGGTTGCCTTGATGACTACGCCTATTTCATTGAGGCTCTACTCAACCTGGCCAGCGTTGACGGCGATGCTAAATGGCTGAACACTGCCGAGCAGCTGGCGCAATCGATGATCAAGTACTTCAGAGATGAAGAAGAAGGCGGCTTATTCTTCACCGCTTGCGATCACGAAGAGCTAGTGGTGCGGCCACGCAGTCACTATGATGGCTCAGTGCCCTCTGGCACATCAGTAGCCACCACCGTTTTGCTGAAACTCTATAAATTGACTGGTAAAGCAGAGTATCTGACATTAGTCGAAGAAATATTTGGTCTTTACGGACCCCACCTTAGTCGCATGCCGGATCAGTTTGCCAATTTGCTTAGCTGTCTAGACATGTATCTGTTTAATGGCCCCGAAGTGGCAATAGCTCTCGCTCCAGATCAAGACGATCAAGGAGAGATGCTCTTTGCCTTGCATCAGAAATACTACCCCAACAAAGTGGTGGCAGTAGCAAGCGCTAAGGCAGAACTAGAATTTCTCAAAGACAAGACAGCAATAGATCAAAAAACCACTGTTTATATCTGCCAAAACTTTACCTGTGAAAAGCCAGTTAACAGCCTTGCTGACCTCAAGACCAAGATTTCAGGCTGGTAAGCTAACTTTACTCAGCCAATCTAAGGTGCGAGAAAAGTAAATTGAAATCGCTCAAGCCGATTTCGAATATACCGTCATCCACACCGTCTAGAGCTTTTTTTGAATCGGCTCTGCGCAGGTCACCCCGACCGAATGGATCCTTCAGTTTGATGGCACGCTTATCTGGGCTGTAAGCCAATAGACCATAGGCATGACCAGGCATCAGTCCGTAAGCCTGGCAGTTGCCATTTAACTCAGTGGTGGCAATACCCAAGAGTCGCCCCTGACTGCATTTTCGCAAAGCGCTGTCTTGTTCAGCGACAAAATCGCGACTAACTTGAGCACGATTAAACCAGCTACTCAACTGCCTTAAAGTGACGTAGCCCTTACCAAAACCAAACTCTCCGCACTCAAAAGAAAGTGTTTTATATTCGGTGAGAGGCCTAGAACCAAGTAAGACTGCAGCCTGGTCATCGGTGGCACCATAGGCAGCAGCAAAGCCTGGTAGTTCAGAGTTAGCAGTAAAACGGCCCTCTAATATGGCATGTTTACAAAAACGGCGAGTCTGATCAAAGAAATTCTGGTGCTCGTTGCGATATTGTCCATAAGCTTTCTCAAGCACGGGCAACCAAACTCCGGTACTAAGACAATCTCCGTCTTTGGCTTTAGCATAGAGTAGAAGCTCATAAGGACTAAGTTTTGAGACTGTCACTGTCTCCTTAATACCAGGAAAATAGACGCTATAGCTACCATCGCTGCCAGCCTTAATAGAAGAGAATAATTGGCGGCGGCTACTTTCACTGGCACACAGCGAAGCCACAGTGGCAAGAAAGCGACAATCATAAACAGAGCCTTGTTCGATAAACTCAGGTCTAAGAGATTCTAGACCGCGAGTAAAAAGAACACTTTCTGCCCGTGGTAGCTTCAGTTCTTTTTGGGCGTACATGCTCTTCGGTACCAGCAGCTTCAACCAGGTAAAAATGCGCAGTCCTCTGACCGAAACATCCTGGCCTGTGTATTCAATGTCATGCAGCATTGAAACAACTGCGCCAAGGCATAAGACAACACTGATAGACACCACAATCCTTTTTAGATATGGGCGCAAAAAAGCAACCGAGCTCAAAGCTCCAGTATTTGGTAGGTTCATTAGTAAATTCCTGTCTAAGCCAAGCCTACTGAGGCTTTCTATTCTGAAGATTTCACCAAGGTTATCAAGCGGATTTACCCTAGATAGAAATAGGCCTTTATCACTTACCGAGTTTGCTCGGCCCCTGATTGTCTTCCCCGCTGGGCTTAGGCGGCACAATCAAAAATAGATGTACATGCTTATCAATCTCAGGATCGATCTTCTTTGCCAGGGATAGATAGGCAGCAGCAGCAGACTGATCGCCGGATTGCTTAGCCAGGCCAGATGCAATTTTGTAGGCCTCAGCAGTAGGTTCTGGTGATCGGCCAAAGTATTGATTGATCAGGGCAATACCTTTACGAATTCGACCGGTTTCTAAGCATGCCCGAGCCCATAATAACGCGGCATTGGGAGAGTTAGTAATTTTAAATCCTGTGCGCGCGGCGCCATGAGCTACTTCGAAACGGAAGGGATAGCCAGTGTTAAGAGCTGCTCGCACATAGGGTTCGGTGAAAGCAACGTCATTGCGGTCAAAAATACGACCACGGTCAAACTGGCGGCAAGCAAGCTCGGCCGATTCAGGTTTGTTCTCAGCCAAATAGGCTTTACCAAGTGCCAAATGCAACTTGGCCTTAGCGGGATAAAGAGTAAGCGCGCTTTTGGCCAGGTCTCGCATGTACGAAGGATTAGTAATTGTTTCTTGCTCAGCCATGGCCAAGACCAAACCAGCTTTTGCAGAAAGAATAATCTCTGAAGAAAGCCTTTGTTCTTCAGCCAACTTTAGAGCAGCGGCATACAAATTAGCTGCCTCAGAATTCATTTTCTGAATACTTTGATAGCTTGCTTGCGCCATAAGAGCCAAGGGCAATTTCTCGTCTTGCTTCAGGGCTCGCAAAGCTTCAATGTTGCCACGATCAATATTGGCGCCACCATCTATGGTGAGCAAAAATGCCAGCAAAGCTCTTAGCTTCGAATCATTTGCTTCAAGCCTCAGGGCACCGCGTAAAAGTGCACTATTACTAGAATAAGCACGATCGCGCCAGTTAGAGAGACCAACAAGAGTTAACAAGGCAAGCGAAACAAGCAACAGAGGCTTAACCGCCACCCCTAGTAATTTACGACCACCTTGCTGCAGCATCCCTGCTAGCAGTGGAGCAAACAGGTCAGCGGCGAAAAGACAAAGACCAAAGCACGACATGTAGAAGCGCTCAGCCGATGCATATTCAGGCTGCACGACCAGCGCCTGCGGCAGTAAGCCAATAAGAAATAAATACAGTCCAAACAGCGACATAGGCTGGCTTTTAAATTTCACCATTAAGCCCAAAGTAATGGCGACTACAGCCATTCCAGCTAAGGCACCAGGATCACCGTAGCCGCTGGCGATAGCAAAAACCGGAGCAATCGTAAGACCAACGGGCAGAATAAAAATGCGCAGGTAGTACAAAGCTAGAACTTTAAATTGGGTGGCGAAATAGACTTGGTCAGGCAAAAGAGGCAAGCCCAGACCATTTCCCACAGGCAAAGTGCTCTTGAACAAAAACAAGAAGGGCAATCCGACGGTGGTAGCTATCAGAGCACCAAACTCCCAAGCTCTTTCGTAGAGCCAGTCCTGCCAAGAATAGCAACCTTCATTGCCATCATTGGCAGGCTTTAACAGCAAACCAAGGACAATCATTGAAAGCGGAATAGTAATAGCCTGACAGGAAGTAAAAACGGAAAAGGCAACACAGAGATAAGCCGCCAAGTAGCCAAACACACCTCGCCCCACTGACTTGGCCATAAACCCAGTGAGAAATACATTCAGTGCAAGGGAGAAGGACAAGAATGTAATCAGACTGCCTCGACTCATAATATGAGCGACAGAATCACTAGCTATAGGATGCACCGCCAGTAGTGCAGAGGCAAGAAAAGGAACAAGAAGGGGGTAATTACTAGCAGCGATATATTTACGCCCCGCCCTAAAGTATGCAGTTAGGCGACTAAGCAAGAAGAATGAGCTTATGACACAGCCAACGTGCAGCAGAACATTCACCGCATGGTATAGAGCCGGATTAAAGCCAGCGGACTGAAAGTCAACGGCAATGGAGGCAGTAGTGATTGGTGCAGAAAAAGGATGAAGAAAACCATCAGCGAATAACTGAATCCAGTATTCATTCCATTTTTTTGGTTCAATGCCACGCAACGGTTGAACCTGAAAATAATCGCCTAGAGTAAAACCATTCCAGATAGAGGCAGCATGAGCAGCCAGACATAACAAAAACAGAATCGAACAAAAAATTAGAACAGCTTTGCGCCCTACCCAGTGTTGGTCGGCACTGAACTCGACAGCAATAGCGCTATTACTAGTATGTGGTCCAGGCGAAGGCTTCTTGGTCATTTAAAAATCTTTCGTTCCAGACTTAACCCATTCTTCGTACGAAGGCGGCTCGGCCGCACTGCCACTATGGCGAACGAAATAATCGGCCAACAGTTCATTGTAGCGAGCTATACCCCTTTCAGAACTAGACTGAGACAGGGGAGGCAAAGAGGGAGCTAAGCTCTCATGTTTGGCGGCTGGTTTAGGCTCTGGTGCAATTAGCGCTGGAGCTAGCACTGATTTATCAACTGTTTTATTCGGGATCTTACTTGTAGGCCCAGAGCTAGAACTAGAGCTAGGCACCACGGTCATAACGGCTTTCTCTAGTCGGCTCATACTTTCACTCTTAGCACCACTGGCCTGATGCATCAAGATACCGACAGGACTAACTTCCCGTCCCTTATCTACAGTGTCAGCAGTATCAGCAGTATCAGCACTGCCTGCAGCAGCGCCAAATATAACAGGCAGAGCCTTATCGGAATACTCGGCAATGAGCTTCAGCACTTCATCATGATGCTCAAAGCCAGGCGAAATACGGGAATAGCAGGTAACTGCGTCGCGATATTTACCCTGAGTAACCATTTTAGCGGCCAGGGCAAAAAGGGCACGATCGAGCAAAACTTGCCGTTGCTCTTGCTTCGGCCGCTTTTCTTCTAAGAGGCTACGCTCGAGCACGCTGACTGCATTGGCTTCATCACCTTTGGCCAAATAGCTCTCAGCCAGCCTGACCAAATCTTTATGACTGGCATCAAAGCTATTGCAGCATTCATAAACCGTAAGGGCGAATAAACCAAGCAAAATGGTGGCAAGTAAACCACCGACAAGAAGCACTGGTGTCTTCAGCGGTGAGCCACGTAGGACCCGGCGCGCCTGAGGGGCCTCTACAGCTCGCTGACGACCGCTTCTAGACAAAGTCTTAGACGAATCGACAAAGTCGCCACAATCCAAACAAAAACCCATCCGCATATTTACCGGTCGACGGCAATGCGGGCACAGTTTTTCTATCTCGGATCGGCTTTTAGACTTAGTCGGAAACTTTGACATCGTCACCAGTGTATCATCCCAGGCAAATTCTTTTAATGGTTGCAAGCCCGTAAGACTAAGCCAAAGAAAGCCTGAGGAAGCAATAAGGAAAGGGAAGCAGAGCTGATGCTAATATATAGTCAAGCAGCCACTAAATAGTGAGCGCATGAGGAGCATTATGAGTACAGGTGAGCTAGTGGAAGAGCGCAAACTTGACGGCCAAGAGCCTAAAGTTTCATTGACCGCCGAACAAATTGCCGCAAAAAAACAACGTCAGGCAGCCGAACTAGCAGCCGAGAAAGCTGAGGTCTGGCAGTCAATAAGCGCCCTCTATATTCCGCTTTCGCTATTTCTATCCTGCGTCAGCTTCTCCGCTGGCGCCTTTTTGCTTTACAACTATCAAGAACCTGCTGGCTGGGGTTTCATAGTCCTAACCGTTGCCATAGCTCTATCCGCCTTTATCGCCCTCTTTCGCTTTCAAAATAAATTCAGAGCCCAGGGCATTGTCGGCGGCAAAGACACTGAGATGATCAAGCCAGGCTCTACCAAGGTAGAAGCTGAGAGCGAAGCTAGCGACCAAGCAGTCCAAGAATAACTCCGAGAATAGCTCCGAGTAGCCCGAGTAATCTGAAAATGGCAGAGTCTTAGCACTGCCATTTTTTTTATTGGCAATAAAAAAAACGGCCATTGCTGGCCGTTTTGATGTTTTGAATTGAAGCAAGCTGCAGGAGCATAAGCTCCAACAATTTAACGCTTCGAGAATTGGAACCGTTTACGAGCTCTCTTACGACCAGCTTTCTTCCGCTCTTTGATACGTGGGTCGCGGGTAAGCAGACCTTCAGCACGCAGGGTCGGACGATTTTGCGGAGCAGCCTCAGATAAGGCCCGAGCGATACCGTGGCGAATAGCACCAACTTGACCAGCAATACCACCACCGCGGACCAAAACCATGACATCAAATCTGCCCATGGCGTCTGCCGCTTCAAAACCAGCATAAATTTCTTTAGCTAGACCGGGGCGACCACCAATGTAATCTTCCATGGTGCGGCCATTAATAGTGACCGTACCGGTACCAGGGATCAAACGAACTCTGGCTGTGGCGCACTTTCTTCGTCCTGTGCCGATGTACTGAATAACGCTAGTCATGTGGAACTCTTTTTCCTATGTATATATCTTCGAATGTTCTGAATATTGTCTACCGGTCGCTAATTAGCTAGCGTGAACGTGTTCAGGAAGCTTCAAGTCAGCAGGCTTTTGAGCAATGTGTGGATGCTCAGCGCCGACATAGACTTTCAACTTAGTGAACTGGCGATCGCCCAATTTGTTGTGGGGCATCATGCCACGGATAGCTTTCTCAAGGATGGCGATAGGCCGTCTTGCTCTCAAGTGAGCAAGGCTTTCTTCCTTGAAACCACCTGGGAAACCAGAGTGGTGTCTATACATCTTTTGAACTTCTTTTTTACCGGAGACTTGAATCTTCTCGGCGTTAACTACAACGACGAAGTCGCCGCAATCAACGTGAGGGGTGTATTCAGGTTTGTGCTTGCCTCTGAGTACATTGGCAACTTCACTGGCAACACGACCCAAAGTTTTACCTTCGGCATCGACTACCAACCATTCTCTGGTTACTTCTTCTGGTTTCGGGCAATAAGTCTTCACTTTAAAATCTCCTGGAACTTTTGCTCCCACAGCCTGAAGGCTTCGGGGTAATGGACCGAATCCAACGTCAAACCCCAAGGGGGAGCGTTAGGGCCGGCGAGCTCTCGATCTCTTTTCTCAAGAGCCTGAGAAACACTCTCCGCGTCCCTTTTGCCGAGCCCTATTTCTAGTAGGGTTCCGACAATAATGCGGACCATATTGTACACGAAGTGATCGGCCGCTATCCAGAACTCCAGCTCCCCTTCACGTAAATTCAACAATTCAGCACGGTAAATCAGGCAAGATGGGTTGGCATTGGAGGTGGTAGAGGAGCGAAAAGCACTGAAATCATGTTGACCCAAAAGGCGGGAAGCCCCGTCCTGCATAGGTTTCAGACTTAGCGACTGACGCACGTGGAGGTGAGTATCTTTTAACAAGGCAGATCTTTGCGAACGGTTCAAGATTCGATAAACATATTGTCTTTTTGTCGCACTGTAACGAGCATGAAATGTTTCCGGAACCACCTGCAAATCCACCACCGAAATATCTCTGGGCAAAATTCCGTTCAAACTCCAGGCCATCTGATGCAAATCAAGCTCCTCGTCAGGGAGGGCAAAAGGAAAATCAAAATGAGCCACCTGGCCGCCAGCATTGACACCAGTATCGGTGCGCCCACTCATATGCACTCGCATATCAACTTTGGCCAAAACACTAACGGCCTTTTCTAATTCATGCTGAACAGTGCGAACGCCCCCCTGGAATTGAGAGCCGTGGAAATTCTTCCCGGAATACTCAAGCAGGAGGGCGATGCGTGGCACTTAGATAATGCCTACAGAATCTATGTCTAGACCAGTTGGATGATCGCCATTTCGGAGTTGTCTCCGCGGCGAGGTCCAATTTTGATGATGCGGGTGTAACCACCTTGACGATCTTTGTAGCGAGGAGCGATATTGTCGAATACCTTTCTCACTACTTCTTTGTCGTAAAGATAGCTAGACACCTGACGACGCAAGTGCACAACACGAGCTACTTCTTTAGCGGCTTCTTTATCGCCGTTTTTAGCTTTCTCGTGAAGAGCTTTGTAATCGCCTACCTGACCGTGCTTACCTTTGGTGATGATCTTCTCAGCGTGGGAGCGAACTG
>CALRJJ020000054.1:0-13285 GCA_943367505.1 Flavobacterium psychrophilum
TACTGTGCTTACGGCGACTACAACGAATTGATGACGTTCACCGAGTCGATGCTGCGACACATTGCCGAAAATGTCTTGCACACAGCCGATTTCAGCTATCAAGGTGAGCAAATTTCTTTCAGCAAACCTTTCCGTCGCCTGCGTATGAACGACGCTATTAAAGAAGCTACGGGACTCGATGTTTCTACTTTGAAAGATTTTGAAGAAGCAAAGGCAGCGGCTATCAAACTTGGAGTCAGACTAGACAAACAAGACACTCGCGGCAGCGTAATCAATGCCATGTTCGAAGACAAAGTTGAGCATACATTGATGCAACCAACTTTCATCATTGATTACCCCGTTGAGATTTCGCCACTGACCAAGGCCCACAGAGAAAATGCTGGTGAAGTGGAGCGCTTTGAATTATTTGTCTTTGGCCGCGAACTAGCCAATGGTTATTCAGAGCTAACCGATCCACACGATCAAAGAAGTCGACTGGAAGAACAAGGCCGCAAGAAAGCAGCTGGCGACGTAGAAGCCATGCCGCTTGACCTTGATTTCATCATGGCCATGGAATATGGCATGCCACCAACAATGGGTATTGGTATCGGCATCGATCGTCTGGTCATGCTGCTTACCGACTCAGCTTCAATTCGCGACGTTATTGCCTTCCCAACGATGAAACCAGAAGCTAAACCAGAAGCAAAATCTGAAGCAAAAGCAGACCTAGCCGTACACGCAAGCGAGGACTTAGTTAAATGAACATGATAAAAGTCTATCTCTACGGGCCGGTGGGCGCCAACAAATGCGTGCTACTGCCCACGGTGGCAGAGACAGAAGCCGGAGTATTTGTCGAAGGCGAACCTCTGTTGATTTATGACTTGCATCAAGTCGACCAATGGAAAAGTCAGATATACAAAGCTCTCAATCGAGAGATGGCAGTTGTCGCCACACCAGAAGGCGACCTAGAGCCTGGCTCACAAATATTGGAAGCACTGCACCTCAATTCTTGGGCGGCCTTCGAGAAGCAATCGGTGCTTTTCACGATTCATAAAGGGGCACGCTACATCAAAATTTACGCCACCGGATTTGGTGAGGACGGCATGTGGTCTAATGCGGCCATGACAGAACGCCAATTTCATAGCAGAGCACCACTAGAAGTAGTTGTTGATGCCATTGCCAAAGAAATAATTAGCCATCCCCAAGGTCACAAGGCTGAGCCCAGCTCTACTCCGCTAATGATCGGCATGGCGCCAAAACAATAACAAAGAGAAGATCTAGAAAGCTTCTAGATCTTCTCTGGCAAATGTCATTGACGAAATGCAGTGAGAGTTACTGACCGGCTTCCATAGCAGCGCGTTCAGATTCAACTTTCTCTTCAACAAACGCTCTTACTTTTTCAAACTCTTCGTCTGAATCAATTGTTTGGAAAACGAAGTCATTGCCGCGGTGGAAGAAGCGCATGATCACAAGAGTTTGATCTTCTTCTTCTAATTCTTCATCAGCGCCTTCTTCAGCAATTTTCAGAAGAAGTGCATACTCGTTGTCTTCGAAAACGAAACGATCGAGCATCTCGCAATCATAGGAATGGCCGTCTTCACTCTCTAAAGTGATAATTGCAATTTCTTGTTCTTCCTGATTGGGGGCTTCGGCCACTTTATTTACCTCTTTAGATTCGAATACCGGAGAGCTCTACCAATTTATTTAGTTGCTGCTCAGTGCCTAGAGCGATTAAATCATCGCCGTCCTGGAAGATCAGGTCGGGAGATGGATTAGATATCAGCTTACCATTTTGATTCACAGCCAGGATCATGGCACCAGAAGTCTGCTTAATGTTTGCATCTTTCAAGGCCTGGCCAATCAATTTAGAAGGTTTACCAAGCCTTACTTGTTCCATCCTCAAATCGTACTCAGGCGTGGCCATGACAACGTCCAGAAACTGAGTAACCAGAGGGTGAGTAACGGCAGTAGCCATACGCTTGCCGCAGATGACATAGGGAGAGATCACCATACTGGCACCGGCCCGACGCATCTTGGCTTCTGTACCGGGGTTGGCAGCCCGGGAAACGATTTTGATTTTCTCGTTTAAGCCCTTAGCCGAAAGAGCAATAAATGTATTGGCAGTGTCGTCATCTAGGGCACAAACTATTCCGCTAGCATTTTGTATTTGCGCCTGCATCAAAACTTCATCAGAGCTAGCGTCGCCGTTCAGAACCAAGTGCCCAGCTTCAGCAGCCGCCTTAGAGCGCTCTGGATCTACTTCAATTAAGACAAAGGCAATCTTGTTTTGATTGAAGTGAGTTATTACCTCTTGGCCTGTACGGCCATAGCCGCAAACAATTTGATGATTTTTTAATTTAGAAATCGTGTGCTGCATGCGCCGAGCTCCCAGATTGAAGCGTAGAAATATTTCCACCATATCGCTTATCACTGACAGCACAACGCCTGCGCCAATCAAAATAAGTACGATTGTGTAAACCTTTCCCGCTGTAGAAAGTGGATGAGTTTCACCATAGCCGACCGTAGTCAAGGTGATTACGGTCATGAAGAGCGAGTCGAGAAAATTCCAATGCTCAACCAGCATAAAGCCCAGAGCGCCGAAAAGAACGAAGCCAAAGAGTCGGACTAAATCTAGCAAAAATCTCCTGGCAACCGAATCTTTCACTCTCTCTCCAATAAACTTCGATCGCTTCTTATGAACGGCGCGTAATGAGCTTTTGTGCCAAAACAATAAAATAAGAACGAAAACTATCATAAACGACTTGGGAAAAGTCGCCAGTAGCATCTATTCTTATGCGCAGATGAGAGATAGCCTTATGCTCTTGACAGTCGCCTAAGGCCAGAATTTTTAGCACAGTAACTTTCAGCAACTTTCAGTACAAATCGGAGATCAAATGAGCACAGTACTAGAGAAGACCCAGGGTCAGGTCGTACAGGTAATTGGACCTGTTGTGGACGTCGAATTTCCTGGCGGACATCTACCTGAAATCTATAACGCCATTGTTATTGAGGGCGTCAACCCAGCCGGCGAGCATTTGAAGGTTGTCTGCGAAGTGCAACTTTTGCTAGGTGATAACCGCGTTCGAAGCGTATCGATGAGTTCCACCGACGGCATGACCAGAGGCATGGTTGCCACTGATACCGGTAAACCAATTTCGGTTCCAGTAGGTAAGGCCACTCTCGGTCGCATCATCAACGTTCTCGGCGAAGTTGTAGACGAAGGCCCAGAGCTTAAAGCTGACGACCACTGGGGCATTCACAGACCCTGCCCAGACCTAACTGACCTACAAACTGACACAGTTGTTTTCGAAACTGGTATCAAAGTCGTTGACCTTCTTGCTCCATATGTAAAAGGTGGAAAGATTGGTCTGTTCGGTGGAGCCGGCGTAGGCAAGACCGTTATCATCATGGAACTTATCAACAACATCGCCCAACACCACGGCGGCTACTCTGTATTCGGTGGCGTTGGCGAACGTACCCGTGAAGGTAATGACCTTTGGCATGAAATGAAAGACTCGGGCGTTATCGACCGTGTTGCTCTAGTGTATGGTCAAATGAATGAGCCACCAGGCGCCAGAATGCGCGTTGCTCTATCAGCTCTAACAGTTGCTGAATACTTCCGTGACGTATCCAAGCAAGACGTGTTGCTCTTCGTCGACAACATGTTCCGCTTCACCCAAGCCGGTTCTGAAGTATCTGCGCTACTAGGCCGTATGCCTTCTGCTGTAGGCTACCAGCCAACCTTGGCCAACGAAATGGGCCAATTGCAAGAACGTATTACTTCAACCAAGAACGGTTCGATTACATCTGTACAAGCTGTATACGTACCAGCCGATGACTTGACCGACCCAGCTCCAGCAACTACATTCGGTCACCTTGATGCCACCACAGTGCTATCACGTCAAATTGCAGAACTGGGAATCTATCCTGCCGTTGACCCACTAGCTTCTACTTCAACTGCTCTTAAACCAGAAGTTGTAGGCCAAGAGCACTATGATATCGCCCGTGGTGTGCAGCAAACATTGCAACGCTACAAAGACTTGCAAGATATCATCGCCATTCTCGGTATGGATGAACTTTCAGCAGACGACAAACAAGCAGTTACTCGCGCTAGAAAAATCCAACGTTTCATGAGCCAACCGTTCACCGTTGCTGCTAACTTCACTGGCCGCGAAGGTAAATACGTAAAACTCAAAGACACAGTTGAAGGCTTCCGCCAGATTCTTGATGGCGAAGTTGACGATCTTCCAGAAGGCGCCTTCTACATGGTAGGCAGCATTGAAGAAGCCAAAGAACAAGCTAAGACAATGCAAGGCTAACCGCTAACTAAATGAAAAAGAAGCACACTCAGGAATCGCCAGCAGAAACGAAACCGTTGAAACCAGGCGCAAAAATGGAAACAGAAAAGGAGCAAGTTCCAGCTCCAGATCAAATTCCAGCGTCTACGGCACGCAATATTTTTGTCTTCGGAAGACTCGAAAACGAAATAGCGCTGCCAACGATTAAGAAGCTGCTGCGGTTTAATGAGCGCGATCCCAAAAAACCAATCAATATGTATATCAACTCTGCCGGTGGAAACGGCTATAACGCCGATGGCATCATTGCCGTTATGCATTCCATCGAAG
Organism: Flavobacterium psychrophilum; assembly: GCA_943367505.1. Classification (GTDB taxonomy): domain Bacteria; phylum Cyanobacteriota; class Vampirovibrionia; order Obscuribacterales; family Obscuribacteraceae. Next base: position 4,605 of record CALRJJ020000054.1, read on the forward strand.
CACCAGTGAATACGATTTGTTTAGGGCACGCGCTCTCTGGTGCTTGCGAAATTCTGGCATCAGGAACAGGAGAGCGGTCAGCTTACGAGTTTTCCACTCTCATGTTCCACCAGACTTTGTGGGAAGCAGAAGGCGATATCACCAATTTAGAGATTCAAGCCAGTCAAGGCCGGCGCTTCCGTGAGGCTCAAATTGAGCTTCTGCACCGCTGTTCCGGCCAAGACAGAGCAAGAATTGCCAAAGACATTGAACGGGATCACTACCTATCAACCAAAGAAGCCCTTGAATACGGCTTGATCGATAAAATCCTTCCCCATGGTGGTCACGCCCACGGCGCTGGACAAAAGAAACTAGACAAGAATGCGCTAAGCAAGAAACCAGCGACAAAAAAAACGTCTAAATAATCACTTGTTACTACACCGATAGAGAAATAATGAAATGGCTACACTGAATCTCAAAATCATTACACCAGAAAGAGTTGTCTTTAACAGCGCCGTGGACCAGGTAACTGCTGTGGCCAATGATGGCGAGCTCACCATTCTGCCTGGTCACGAGCCAATCGTTACCACTCTGGCTATTGATGTATTACGCTTTAAAATTAAGGGCGAAGAAGAAACTGCTGCTGTGATTGGCGGCATTATGAACGTCAACAATTCAGAAGTTGAGATTCTCTCCGATGTAGCCGAGCTCGACGTTGAAATCGACGAAGCTCGTGCTAGCCAAGCCAAAGCTAAGCACGAAGCTGAAAAAACTCAGAAAACAGACAAGCTCGACTCTTACCTCACCGAAATGGCCCTATCTCGCGCCATGGTTCGCCTCAAGGCCGCCGAAATGGCCAAAATGCGCAAGCGCGGCCGCCTCTAACTATCAACTATTCAAACACTAATAGGACTGACCGAACTCTTGTTTCAGGGGTGCGGCCAACCAGCATTAGGCATTGCGATTTATCTTTGGTTGAGCGCTGAATCATGGTTGTAGAGGTGCCGCCATCAAGGTTAACGGCCTCCACAGCCCCGAGATTCTTCAACAAATTGGCTAAATCCACCAGGGTCAGGCCAGATGAAAACTCATCCTGACCCTTTCCAGCCACAGCCACTATTAATAGATATCCGTCCTTGGTTAAGCCCACCGCCGTGCGAGCAGCAGTGCGGGCAACTCCAATTGAGTCAACTTGCTTACCGTCAGCTTCAGTTCTGACAAAGGCTTCTTGCTCAGCAGTTAGCTCAGGCAAAAGTCTAGGACCACCCTGGAGGGAAGAATCTAGCACTCGTCCTGGAGGCAAAGGCTCGTTATGTGTAGCAATTTGCACAGATGGCAATTTGTCTTTAGGTTTTAAGAAGCGAATTTCAGTGCGGTTATAAATCTGGGAGAGAAAAGGCTTTAGTTTAGGATTTTCAGTTAAGGCCAGGTTCTTGGTCGGATCGGCACAAACCACGCCTTTTAAGACTACATAGCTAGTGCTCTCGCCATTGCTCAGATTAAAATAGCCACCGTTTACGCCAAACAGTGCCTTCTCATCTTGAACGACTTTAGAAGTCGGAGCGGTTTTACCTTTACCACTGGCAACGCCAGCCAGAGCCGGACCAACTCGAAGCCGCGGTGGCACAACTATTAAGCTGCACTTATTGCCATTCTCAAGAGCAAAGCTGCCAACCAATGTTCGTTTAGTTGAAACATCTTTGTCAAAAATGACATCGTGCCAATTTTTAATTTCACTGATTTTATATTGAGAAGCCAAAGCCGATGGCGACGAAATTAGCGATGAAGCTACAGCAAGTATTCCACAGGCAGCAGCCGACAGCCCATCCTTGCTTGATCTAACAATATTCACGCGTCCTCAACATAGTCTTTAGTAAGCCAATTACGTCCTTTTTCCAACTATTAGATATTCTAGCCAAACCCTAAAAATACCGCCAACCAAAGCAAAGCGAACCCAACATAAGGATTAGCAGTCTCATAAAGTGGAATAAAGATATACTGGCTCCTGACATTTGGCATGCCCAATGTCAATTGACCAGTACCATTCTGCGAGCGGTGCTGCCATGGCCCAGGATTCACCTCAAGACAGCAATGAATTTCACAGAGCGCTTTTTGAGGCTCTGGCCAAGCTGCAGCAAGGCGAAGCAGCACAGCCTAGCCTAGAGCTCACATTTGATCAATTGCAAAAGATTCTTGAGCAGCAGCAAAGCTTAAAAGATGACGTCTCGCAGCAACTAGAATTATTCAAAGATCTCTCTGACTTACTACCAGGGTTCATCTGGACAGCTTCTGCCGATGGCCAAATAGATTACATCAATAAACGTTGGTACGAGTGGAGTGGCTCCAGCGAGGCAGAAAGCTTGGGCGACGGCTGGCTCACCCATGTCTTTAGCGAAGACATTGAACTACTACGCAGCCGCTGGCAACAGTCAATAGCAATAGGATCACCTTTTGAATGCGAGTATCGCCTCCTGCGCAAAGATGGCGTACCAAGATGGCATTTAGTCAGGAGTGTTGCCCGCCTCAACAGTAGCGGCAAAATAGTCAAATGGTTTGGTTGTTCAGTTGAAACACAAGATCAACGCACAACCAAAGATGAACTGGCCAATCGCCTCAGAGAAATCTCGCTGGTTAATGCCGAAACAGAAGAAGCGAAGCAACAGACAGCAGAGAGCGAATTGCTCTTTCGCACCATGTGCGAAGCCTCACCCGAGCTAATTTGGACAGCAGACAAACAAGGTCATGCCAAATATTTCAATGCTCAATTTTTGCACTATTGTGGACTGAATAGCAGCGATCTTTCGCGCTTAGACTGGCTCACCCTGGTGCATCCAGAAGAACGAGAACAGGTCGTATCAACATGGCAGAGCTGTGTCGCGGATTTTCGCGACTTTGAAATTGAAATGCGGATGAAGCGCTTTGACGGCGAGTACCGCTGGTTTCTCGTTCGCAGTTTACCGATTAAAGACGAAAGCGGCGCCACCTTAAGCTGGTGCGGCTCTTGCACCGATATAGACACCCATCGCCGCTTAGTCACTCAGTTAAAAATGGCAAGAGATCAGGCCCAGTCTGCTCTCAAAATCAAATCAGAATTTGTAGCCAATGTCAGCCATGAGCTGAGAACACCATTGAACGGCATACTGGGAATGGTCGAAGTGCTGTTACGAGGCGACCTTAGCCCCAAATCGAAAGAGCACGTCAGCACTATTCGCGAAGCTGGGGCATCGCTTCTTACCATTATCAATGACATTCTCGACTTCTCAAAAATAGAAGCGGGCAAAATGGAACTATCAAGCACTCAGTTCAACCCACTTTCAGTGGTTGAAGGAGTGGCCGAAATATTAGTGCCCCAAGCAGCAGCCAAAAACCTACTTTTACTAGCCACAGTAGATCGAGCCATTCCAGATACAGTCTTTGGCGATCCACTAAGACTGAGGCAGGTGCTACTCAATCTCTGTGGCAATGCCATTAAATTCACAGATCAGGGGCAAATTATTCTCAAAGTCGAAGTTGCTAGCGCCAGCAACGGTCGCAATCAACTTCGTTTTTCTGTCATAGACAGTGGTATTGGCATATCTAAAACTTTTCAAAAGCGGCTATTCGAGCCCTTCATGCAGGAAGAAGGCTCGGCCTATCGCAGCACCGGTGGCACCGGTTTAGGTCTGAGCATATCGAAACACCTGGTTGATTTAATGGGTGGAATACTGATGGTTGATAGCGAAGAAAACCAGGGCTCAACCTTTAGTTTTGCTCTGCCGCTAATAACCAGTGGTGATGCCAGCGACTGGACAGCGCGGGCCTGGGAAAGCAGCTACGGTCAAATCAAAGTTCTCACTTTGGAGCCAGGCCAGAACAATCAATCGGCTATTTGCTCACATCTTTGTGCCCTCGGCATCAATGCCCAATCAACTTCAAATTACGCCCAGGCCATAGAGCTTTTAGAAGAATCAAGGCAATCAAGCGAAAAATTTCAAGCGATTTGCCTTGATACCATCCGCTACAGAAAGCAAAGTGAGCAATTCTTAGAAGCCTTCAAACGCTCAAAAGTATTCGGCCTTGTTAGTGTCATTGAAATTGGCACCACAGAATCTCTCAGCCAGGCGCGCAGTACACTTGTTGCGCCCAGGACCAGTCATCTCCCCATTCCCCTGCGGCGCAAGCAAGTAGCATCATGTCTGGAACATCTCTCTGGTTGGAAACCGAAAGAGCGAAAAAGTTACACCCAGACAATGGAAGTGCCCTCGATTAAAGAGCAAACTAAAAATGAAATTAGTGGTGCTTCCACAGAACCACTGACTCAAGCTAAGGCTCAATCGGGCATCATAAGAAGAGCGCTGGTGGCCGATGATAACAAAATCAATCAGCAAGTTGCTTTATTGTTCCTGCAAGATCTCGGCTTCATAGTTGATGTTACTGCCGATGGTATTGAGGCGGTTAGTGCCTTTAACAAGAAAAGATATGACATGGTTTTTCTCGATTGTCAGATGCCCGGGCTCGATGGTTTCGAAGCGTGCAAAATCATCAAAGAGATTCAGCAACGGCGCGGACTAAACGTGCCGGTCATAGCCGTCACCGCCAATGCTGTCACTGGCAGCCGCGAAGAGTGCCTTGACCGCGGCATGGACGACTACTTGAGCAAACCAATTGACCCTACTGCAATGAGCAAACTTGTGGCCCGCTGGCTTGGAGTTAGTGACGTCAAAATCACTATTGTGCCAAGCCAAGAATCTACATCTACATCTACATCTACGTCTACGACCGATGAGCCACAGAAAGAACAAAGCAGCAGACATGGCTCAGTCATTGATTTGAAAAAATTACGTAATCAATTAGACGAAAGAGAAATTGAAAAAACACTGCTCCATTTTAGAACCCGCTGCCATAAAGATATGAGCGAAATCAATAGCCTGGCAGAGCAGTCCAATTTGAACCTTCTCAAAGCCAAGGTACATACGTTCAAACGCGCCTGCGCGACAATCTCGGCACAAAGCTTAGTTGACGACTGCGAAGCAATTGAAGGAGCTTGCGATAAACAAGCAAATCAGGCCTTGAAAAAACACCTGGTCGAATTGCGTCAACACTTGAAGCGCGCTCTAAGTGAAATAGAACGGGAGCTTCTGCAGCAGACAACTACAACCAGCTAAGTTTTATAAGCGCTAATTAGCGGCCACTCAAAGCAAAGGCTGTGGCATAAGAACCTTGCTCAATATCTGTCAACAAAGTGCGGCCTTCTTGTGGTGCCCAGCCCAGTTTCTGCATTGCTTTCTCGCCAGAGGCACGATTATTCATAGCAAAGAACATTGAGACCACATCGCCAAATACTTCATTGGCCTCAGCGGCAGAAATACTTTGCGCCGGAACTTTAAGAGTGCGGCCGACTGCTTCAGCAATAGACTTAACTGGTATTTCAGACTCAGCGCTAAGCTGGAAGATATCACCAGCCTCGCCTTTCTCTAAAGCCAGCATGTATCCTGCCACCACATCATCAACGTGAGCGGCGCACAAAGCATTCTCACCAGACTCAATATAAGCAGCCATTCTGCGCTTCTGACCACTCTCCATCATCATAGGAATGAAAGTGCTGCCAGCGTGGCCATAAACAAGAATTGGCAAACGCAAAACAATAGTCTTGATGCCGTTATTTGCAGTGGCTAAGGCAGCCTGTTCGGCTCTGTAGCGCATTGCCAGGGGATGACTTAAGTCAGGCACTGTTTCTTCAGTGGCAATATTGACACCGGTGTCACCGACCACGCCAGTAGCTGAAGTAACTAGCAGTGGCTTGTTGCTTCCGGCCAAGGCATTACCTAGGGCATGCATGAGATTGCATTCGGTTTCAATTGAACCGGAATATTGACCGAAATTATGAATGAAAGCAGTATGGATAATGGCATCAGCACTGCTGGCCAGACGAGCCAAGCGTTCAGGCTCATTAAGATTGCCAGAGACTGGCTCGATACCAGCCTTGAGCAACTTCTGAGCGGCAATGTCGTTGCGAGCCAAACCGTTCACTGAGTAACCAGCATTTGTTAGTAGCCTGCCGATGCGTGAGCCGACATAACCACTAGCGCCGGTAAGAAATACTTTCATGAACCCTCCAATACTTTTCTTTCGTTCTTCAATAGCTTTAGACAGAAGAAAGGCCGGTTATTCACCGGCCTTTCTCAATGCGCTCCGCAGGAGCACTAATCCATCATGTTGACCCAAACCGACTTGATATTGGTGTAAAGCTCGATTGAATGTTTACCGAGTTCACGACCATAACCACTCATCTTGTATCCGCCGAATGGTACGGCTGGATCAAAGACGTTGTAGCAGTTAACCCAGATTGTGCCAGCCTTAATTAAGGAAGCAAATTTGTGGGCTTTCTTGATATCGCGAGTCCAGACAGCGCCAGACAAACCAAATGTGGTGGCATTGGCTTGCTCAGCAACTTCATCCATGCTCTTGAATGGAATGACGGCCAATACTGGACCGAACACTTCTTCTTGGGCAATGCGCATGGTGTTATTGACGCCGGTCAATACAGTCGGTTGAACAAAGAAGCCTTTCTTCATATCGGCTGGTGACTGACCACCGCAAGCAACGGTAGCGCCTTCACCCTTAGCGATCTCAATGTAGTTAAGAACGCGCTCTTGCTGTTCTTTGCTAACTTGAGGACCGATATGGGTCTTCTCGTCGGAGCCATCACCCTGGCGCATTTTAGCAACGCGCTCTTTGAGTTTGGTCATGAACTCATCATGAATGCTTTCTTCAAGGAACAATCTCGAACCAGCGCAGCAAACTTGACCTTGGTTGAAGAAGATACCAGTGATGGCACCCTTAACAGCAGCATCAATATCGGCGTCAGCAAAGACGATGTTTGGAGCCTTACCGCCAAGTTCAAGCGACACACGCTTGAGGTTGCCGGTGGAAGCTTGAAGAATTAGTTTGCCGGTCTTGTCTTCGCCAGTGAAGGCGACTTTGTCGATGTCCATGTGGCGAGAAATAGCCTCACCAGCACCATCACCACCAAAACCAGTAACAATGTTGATTACGCCATCAGGGAAACCAGCTTCCATAGCTAGTTCGCCAATGCGCAATGCTGTCAAAGGAGTTTGCTCAGCTGGCTTAAGAATAACGGTGTTACCGCAAGCTAGTGCTGGGCCCCATTTCCATGCCATCATCAACATGGGGAAGTTCCATGGAATGATCTGACCAACTACACCGACTGGCTCACGCAGAGTGTAAGTGAAGAAGTTGCTATTAGCATTGATGGTCTCGCCTTCTAGCTTAGTAGCCCAACCAGCGTAATAGCGGAAAGTTTCAACTGTTTGTGGCACATCAACATAGCGAGATTCTTTGATTGGCTTACCATTATCAAGAGTCTCAAGCTGAGCCAATTCATCGGCATTTTTTTCAATTAAGTCAGCAAGATTGAGAAGGAGCTTAGCGCGTTGAGCAGTGCTCATTGTTTTCCATGGACCAGACTCGAAAGCGCGGCGAGCAGCTTTTACAGCCAAGTCGACGTCTTCTTTAGAGCCCTCAGCCACGCGGCACAGCACTTCTTCAGTAGCTGGGTTGATAGTTTCAAAGGTTTTGCCAGACTTGGCATCAACCCATTTACCATCAATTAAAAGCTTCTGAGTTTTTGACAGAAATTTCTTGCAAAGTAGTTCTTTTTCATGGACGACGGCCACAGCAGACCCTCCCAGATAAATGGATGTATGGATGCCAGGCGGCCAAGGCCGCTTTTGCTTAGCATCAAATTTATCACGAACCATTAAGTAATACTGCGAAGCTCCAGATCTCTTAAGCTTGGCCTAATATTTAGTACCTTAAGAACTGCTCAGGAAGTCACTCAGGCTCGTTTTACCAACATCGCTAGCACCTAAATAGAGGCAAAAAAGACCGCCCTCATGGAGCGGTCTCTCTAGGTTCATTACAAGCTCTTGAATCTAAGCGTATTTCGGCTTGAAATCAGGCTTTGGCTCGTCTCTATTTTCTGACTCTTCTGGCACTCCAACAATCACACCTGAGTCATCTCCGGTGGCCGAAGGTGGAATTTGCGGCGGGGTCAGATCGGTCTTATCGTCGATCACTGGATTTTCACCGTTGGCGATCTTTCTATTGATCTCTTCAACAATGGCATCTACTTCAGCTTTATCGAGAGTTTCTTTTTCCAGCAAGATTTTGACGATAGCGTCCATGTGCGGACGGTGTTTGACAAGAATCTCTTTTACTCTCGTGTACTGAGTGGAAATCATGTCGGAGACTTCTTCATCAATAACAGTGGCGATATTCTCACCATAGTCTCTCTCATGACCAAAATCACGCCCCATGAACGGTTGATCATTGCGACGACCAAAAGTCATTGGACCGAGTCTCTGGCTCATGCCCCATTCAGTGATCATGCGACGAGCTAAGCCTGTGCTGCGCTCAAGGTCATTCATAGCACCAGTAGTGACTTCACCAAAGACAATCTCTTCAGCTACGCGGCCACCGAGCAAGGCACCAATCTGATCTATCAACTGGGTTCTGCTGTGTGAAAGCACGTCTTCATCAGGATAAGACATAGTCACACCGAGGGCAAAGCCACGGGGAATAATGGTGACTTTGTGCAGTGGATTAGCATGGGGCAAAAGAGTGAACATCAGAGCGTGACCGACTTCGTGATAGGCGGTGTTCTCTTTCTCTTTAGGAGAAATGATGCGAGTTTTCTTCTC